>JAABQT010000192.1 GCA_011391295.1 Betaproteobacteria bacterium | reverse complement strand
AGCGCGACGCGCGGCTCGATCATCATGGCCGCGGGCGACGCGATCGAATCCCTGTACATCGTGCTCTCGGGCCGCCTCAAGGTGATGATGAGCGACGCCGAGGGCAAGGAAGTGATCCTCAGCATTCTGGGGCCCGGCGAGTATTTCGGCGAGATGGGCCTGATCGACGACAACCCGCGCTCTGCGACGGTGGTGGCAATCGAGGCCTGCGAGTTGCTGGCGGTGGCGCGGCGCGATTTCAAGAAGTGCCTGGCCGAGAACGCCGAAATGACGAACGCGGTGATGCGTGGCCTGGTGCGCCGGCTGCGCGACGCCGACCGCAAGATCGGCAGCCTGGCGCTGCTCGACGTCTACGGGCGCGTGGCGCGGCTGCTGCTCGACATGTCCGAGACCGTGGACGGCGAGAGAATGGTCACCAAGCGCCTGCCCAAGCAGGACATCGCCAAGATGATCGGTGCCTCGCGTGAGATGGTCAGCCGGGTGATGAAGGACTTGCAGACCGGCGGCGTCATCGAGATGCGTGGTTCGACGATCGTATTGCGCAACACCGTCCCGCCACCCGAGTGACGGGCGGCAGTCCCGGGCGCACGCCGGCATCGGCGCGTGTCCGGGCCGTGCGCCTGCGGTAAAATCCGCGCAACCCAGAACGGGCCGCGATGGCAGCAGCGCAGAAAACCACAGCAGCGCCCCTCCCCGCAAAGCTCGCAAACCTGTTGCGCGAAGCCCGATGGCTGGTGCTGGCGGCGATTGCCGGCTACCTGCTGCTGATCTTCCTCACCTTCGACCGTGCGGACCCCGGCTGGTCGCACAGCGCCACCGAGTCGGCGACGCACAACGCCGGCGGGCGCGCCGGCGCATGGATTGCGGACCTGTTGCTGTATTTGTTCGGCGTTTCGGCCTACTGGTGCGTCGCACTGTGCCTGGTCGGCGTGGCCTGGGGCTACCGCACGCTCGATCGCAGCGCGCTAATTGACCGGCGGCCGCTGGCTATCGCGCTGGGCGGCTTCGCCCTGTTGCTGCTGTCCAGCGCGGCGCTGGAGGCCCTGCGCCTGCACAGCCTCGCCGCGGAGCTGCCGCTCGCCCCCGGCGGGCTGCTCGGCGCCACCATCGCCGGATTCACGTCGGGACTGCTTGGCTTCACCGGCGCCACGCTGCTGCTGCTGACGCTCGCCGCGGTCGGCTTCAGCCTGTTCACCGGCGTGTCCTGGCTCGCGGTCGCGGAGTTCACCGGCCTGCTGCTCGAATCGGTCACCGGCTTCTCACGGCGCGCCTGGGAACAGCGCGTCGATCGCAAGGCAGGCGAACTGGCGCGCGAAGAGCGTGAAGTGCTGGTCGAGGCGGACAAGAAGCGCGAGGAGGATCATGCGCCCCTGGTCATCGCGCTGCCGGTGGCGGAGATCAGGCGCTCCGAGCGCGTGCACAAGGAAAAGCAGGCGCCGCTGTTCGACCACCTGCCGGACACGCCGCTGCCGCCGATCAAGCTGCTCGACGAGGCGGCGCGCGATGGCGAGCAGGTGAGCGCGGAGTCGCTCGAATTCACCTCGCGCCTGATCGAGAAGAAGCTCTCGGACTTCGGCGTGTCGGCGAAGGTGCTCGCCGCCTATCCCGGTCCGGTGATCACGCGCTACGAGATCGAGCCCGCGGTGGGCGTCAAGGGCAGCCAGATCGTCAACCTGGTGAAGGACCTTGCGCGCGCACTGTCGGTGGTATCGATCCGCGTGGTGGAAACCATTCCCGGCAAGTCCTGCATGGGTCTTGAGATCCCCAACCCGCACCGCCAGACCGTGCGCCTGTCGGAAATCCTGGGCTCGGAGCTCTACGCCGGCATGCATACGCCGCTTGCGCTGGCGCTGGGCAAGGACATCGCGGGCCATCCCGTGGTCGTGGACCTGCAGAAAATGCCCCACCTGCTGGTGGCGGGCACCACCGGCTCGGGCAAGTCCGTGGCGATCAACGCCATGATCCTGTCGCTGCTGTACAAGGCCGAGCCCAAGCAGGTGCGCATGATCATGGTCGACCCGAAGATGCTCGAATTGTCGATGTACCAGGACATTCCGCACCTGCTCGCGCCCGTGGTCACCGACATGAAGCAGGCTGCCAATGCGCTGACCTGGTGCGTGGCGGAGATGGAGCGCCGCTACAAGCTGATGTCCTGGGTCGGCGTACGCAACCTCTCCGGATTCAACCACAAGGTGGCCGATGCGGACAAGACCGGCAAGCCGCTGGAGGATCCAGCCACGCTCGAATCGGGCGCGCCGCAAGCGCTGAGCCAGCTGCCGTACATCGTCGTCGTCATCGACGAGCTCGCCGACCTGATGATGGTGGTGGGCAAGAAGGTCGAGGAGTTGATCGCGCGGCTGGCGCAGAAGGCGCGCGCCTCCGGCATCCACCTGATCCTCGCCACGCAGCGGCCGTCGGTGGACGTGATCACCGGCCTGATCAAGGCCAACATCCCGACGCGCATCGCGTTCCAGGTGGCGAGCCGCATCGACTCGCGCACCATCCTCGACCAGCAGGGAGCGGAGGCCCTGCTCGGCCAGGGCGATATGCTGTACCTGCCGGCCGGTTCCGGCCTGTCGCAGCGCGTGCACGGCGCGTTTGTCGCCGACCATGAGGTGCACAAGGTGGTCGAGCACCTGAAGTCGCTCGCCTCGCCGGAGTACCTCGGGGACGTGCTGGAGCCGGGCGCCGGCGACGAGCTCGGCGGCAACGGCGCGGGCGGCGAAACAGCCGGCGAAAAGGACCCGCTGTACGACCAGGCCGTGGAGATCGTGTTGCGCACGCGCCGGCCGTCGATTTCGCTGGTGCAGCGGCACCTGCGCATCGGCTACAACCGCGCCGCGCGCCTGATCGAGGACATGGAGCGCGCGGGGCTGGTATCGCAGATGCAGACCAACGGCAACCGCGAAGTGCTGGTGCCCGCGAAGGCTGAGTAGAAGTGCCCGCCCTGCGCGGCCTGCTGCTCGCCCTGCTGCTGCCCGCTGCCGCGCAGGCTTCGGGCGTGGACCGGTTTCAGGCCTACCTGCGCGACACGCAGACGGCACGCGCCGATTTCGAGCAGCAGGTCTACGACCGCGAGCGCAAACTGGTGCAGCGCTCCACGGGCAATTTCGCCTTCCTGCGCCCCGGGCGCTTCCGCTGGAGCTATGCGCAGCCCTACGCGCAGCTGATCGTCGGCGACGGAACGCGCGTCTGGATCTACGACCAGGACCTCAATCAGGTCACGGTGCGCGCCATGGCGCGTGCGCTGGGCTCCACGCCTGCGGCGCTACTCGCCGGCGCGGCCGATGTGGAGCGCGCGTTCGAGCTCTCCGACGCAGGCTCGCGCGACGGACTCGACTGGCTGGAGGCCAAGCCGCGCGAGCGCGAGGCCGGGTTCGAACGCATCCGCCTCGGCATGGGGCCGGCGGGCGTGCAGGCGATGGAGCTCACGGATCATTTCGGCCAGACCACCGTGCTGCGTTTCTCCAACCTCGTGCGTAACCCCCCGCTCCAAGCGTCCGCGTTCAGGTTCGTGCCGCCCAAGGGCGCCGATGTCCTCGGCGAGTGACTTGTTCGGCCGGGCGGCGCCGATGGCGCCGCTTGCCGAACGCCTGCGCCCGCGCAGCATCGACGAAGTGCTCGGCCAGCGCCATCTGCTCGGCCCGGGCCGGCCGCTGCGCCTTGCTTTCGAGTCGGGCAAGCCGCACTCGATGATCCTGTGGGGCCCGCCCGGCACCGGCAAGACGACGCTCGCACGTCTGATGGCGCAGGCCTTCGACGCCGAGTTCATCGCGCTGCCGGCGGTGTTTTCCGGGGTGAAGGACATTCGCGATGCGGTGCAGCGCGCCGAGGACTCGCTTGCGGCGCGCGGCCGGCCCACGATCCTGTTCGTCGACGAAGTGCATCGCTTCAACAAGGCGCAGCAGGATGCCTTCCTGCCCTACGTGGAGAAGGGCCTGTTTACCTTCATC
>JAABQT010000191.1 GCA_011391295.1 Betaproteobacteria bacterium | reverse complement strand
GCTGCATCCGGACTCGATGGGCGTGGTCACCATCGACATGAGCACTTCGTTCATCGGCGGCGGCAGCGGCGACCGGCTGATCGCGGAGGCGCGCGTGCTGCGCGACGCGCGCAGCATGACCTTCGTCGAGGCTGAGGCGAAGAACGCCGACGGCTCGCTGGTGGCGAAGGCCATCGGCACGGTGAAAGTGCGACTACGCGAAGCCAAGGGAGGCTGAGATGGCGGGCGAATTCATTGCGGGCGGGCGCGGCGTCGCGGCGGGGCGCGGCTGGGACTGGATCGCGGCGGGCTGGGCGCTGTTCAAGAAGCAGCCCGGGATGTGGATCGCCCTGTTCGTGACGCTGCTGGTGGTGATGGTTGTGCTCGGCATCGTGCCGATTCTCGGCATGCTCGCCACCACCGTGCTGACCCCGGTATTCGGTGCCGGGGTGCTCGCCGTAGGCCGCGCGGCCGACGAGGGCCGCGAACTGGAATTCGGGCAGCTGTTCGCGGGATTTCGCGATCGCTTCACTACGCTCGCCCTGGTCGGCGCGATCTACCTTGGCGCCGCGGTCGTGATCGCGCTGGGGGTGGGGCTGGTGACTGGCGCGAGTATGTTCGCAATGATGGGTGGTGCAATGCCGGACATGGCGGTGCCCGCCGCGGCCCTGACCGTCGTGCTCGCAGTACTGATCCTTTTCGCCCTGATGCTGCCAGTGGTGATGGCGACCTGGTTCGCGCCTGCGCTGGTGCTGTTCCACGCCAAGGGCGCGCTCGAGGCCATGCAGGACAGTTTCTTCGGCTGCCTGAGGAACGTGGTGCCGTTCCTGATCTACGGCGTGGTGATGCTGGTGCTCGGCATAGTCGCCGCGATCCCGTTCGGCCTGGGATGGCTGGTGCTGGGCCCGGTCCTCGCGGCGTCGTTCTACGCCTCCTACAAGGACATCTTCACCGCCGCGTAGCCTGCAGGCGGTGCGTGCGCTCAGCGCGCCGGCGTCTCGATGCCGCCGAGGTAGAAGCGGTTCCAGGTCGGCGCGACCACCATTTCATTCACGCAGGTGCGCGCCGGCATGGTGGCGACGAACAGGATCGCCTTGCCGAAGTCCTCGGCCTGCGCCATGCGCGCGCGCTCTTCGGCCGACGGCGGCACCGGGCGCTTCTCCAGGATCGGCGTGGCCACTTCGCCCGGCAGGATGGAGGTGGCGCGAATGCCGTTGGCGCATTCCTCCATGTTGATCGACTCGCTGATGGCGATCACCGCGCGCTTGGTGGCGTTGTAGGCCGGCCCGGTGAGCACGCTCGCGTAGCGCCCGGCCCAGGAAGAGATGTTGATGATCAGTCCGTCCTTCCTCGCTCGCATGCCGGGGATCACCGAGTGGCAGCAATAGAACAGGCCGTCGAGGTTGATGCGCACCACGTCGTTCCAGCCCTCGAGGGTCATGTTCTTGAAGTTGCGCTTGCCCCCGCCGATGTTGGTGCCGGCGCTGGTGACCAGGATATCGATGCGGCCGTGCCGCTTCTCGATGTCGGCCGCGGCCCGCACCACCGCCTGCTGGTCGGAGACGTCGAGCAGCATCGCCTCGGCACTGCCGATCTTTTTCAGCTCGGCCAGCGCGCTGTCGTTGGTGCGCGCGGTGCGCCCCGAAATCACCACGTGCGCGCCTGCGCCCGCGAGCGCCTTCGCGCCGGCGAGGCCGATGCCCGAGCCGCCGCCGGTGATCCAGGCGACTTTTCCCTTCAGCTCAGCGCTTGGCATACTGCGCGGCGCCGAACAGGATCTCCTTTTGCTCCTTGGTCATCTCCGGCCGCCGCCGGTCGGCGAGCACCTTGAGCGCGCGCTCCACTGCCGGGCGCGCGGCGATGCCGTCGCGCCAGCGCCGCACGTTGGGGTACTCGTCGATATTCACGCCCTGGCGCTCGGGAAAGCGCATCCAGGGCATGGTCGCCATGTCGGCGATGGTGTACTCATCACAGGCGAGGAACTTGGATTCCTTCAGGCGCCGCTCGACTATGCCGTACAGGCGGTTGGCCTCGTTCTTGTAGCGGTTCATGGCGTATTCGATTTTCTCCGGCGCGTAGCCGAGGAAGTGGTGCGCCTGGCCGAGCATCGGCCCGACGTGTCCCATCTGGAACATCACCCACTGCATCACCTGCCAGCGCTTGCGGATGTCGGTCGGCAAAAACTTGCCGGTTTTCGAGGCGAGGTAGAACAGCATGGCGCCGGATTCCGCGAGCGCCATCGGCTTGCCGCCCGGGCCGTCGGAATCCACCATCGCCGGCATCTTGTTGTTGGGCGAGATCTTGAGGAACTCCGGCTTGAACTGGTCGCCGGCGCCGATGTCGACCGGGATCACCTTGTACGGCAGTCCCGTCTCCTCCAGCATGATGTGGATCTTGTGCCCGTTGGGCGTAGGCCAGGTATACAGGTCGATCATGTGAGCTTCACCAGTTGTTTGCCGAAGTTTTCGCCCTTCAGGAGCCCGATCAGTCCCTTGGGCGCGTTCTCGATTCCCTGCACCACCGATTCGCGGTACTTGAGCTTGCCGCCGACCACCAGATCGAGCAAGGCCTGGTTCGCTTCCGGGTACCGCTGCAGCCAGTCGAACACGATCATGCCCTGCACCTTGATGCGGTTGACCAGGATCGAACGGAACATCTTCACGCCGTACGGTTCCTTGGCGTTGTAATCGGAGATCAGGCCGCAGATGGCGACGCGCCCGCGCACGTTCATGAGGCGCAGCGTCGTGTCGAGGATCTCGCCGCCGACGTTCTCGAACAGCGCGTCCACGCCCTTGGGGCAGGCGGCCTTCAACTGGCCGTAGAGGTCGCCCGCCTTGTAGTCCACGCAGGCATCGAACCCCAGTTCCTTCACCGTGTAGTCGCATTTCGCCTTGCCGCCCGCGATGCCCACCGCGCGGCAGCCCCAGGCCTTGGCGAGCTGGCCCACCACGCTGCCCACCGCGCCGGAGGCGGCGGACACCACCACCGTCTCGCCCGGCTTGGGCTGGCAGATGTCCTTCATGCCGAAGTACGCGGTGCGCCCCGGCATGCCGAGGCAGCCGAGGAAGTACGACAGCGACACCTTCGACGCATCCACCTTGGTGAGCATCTCGCCCTTGCCGGCCCAATACAGCTGCCAGCCCGCGGGCGCGGTCACCTTGTCGCCCGCCTTGAATCCCGGGTGCTTCGATTCCACCACTTCGCCGGCGGTCTCGCCGGTCATCACGTCGCCGATTTCCACGCCCTTCACGTAGCTCTTCTGCTGGCTCATGCGCCCGCGCATGTACGGGTCGAGCGAGAGCCAGTGGTTCTTCAGCAGCACTTCGCCGTCGGCGGGCTTGGGGACCGGCGCGGTCTCGAGGCGGAAATTGGCTTCGGTCACCCAGCCTTCGGGATAGCTGGCGAGGACGATGCGCTGGTTCATGCGGGGATTCCCTGGAAAAAGGAATCCGATGGTAGCGCAGGTATTGGCGGGGGGGTGCCTCGGTTTGAGTGGCTGCCTTCGACGGAGGGTTCAACCGATCAATGCAACACTGCTCGTAGTCTATCGGCAGGCGTGGCCCAAATTTCGTCACGCGCGCGGCCGAGGAAGAGGTTCCCTGGCCTGCGCCTTTGCAAGCTCGGCGATGAAAGCCGCCAACGGCGCGATGTTCGCAAAGGAGCTCGCCTGCTCGAGCGCGTTCATGTACTCCTTGCGCCGCTCGACCGGGATCACGGTCCAGACGTAGCCGGCGGGTGCGAGCATCAGGTTCATCAGGAATCTCGCCAGGCGACCATTCCCATCCATGTAGGGATGGATGTAGACAAAGAGGAAATGTCCCAGCACGGCGCGCACCTGGGGCTGAGCTTCGGCTTCGAGGAGTTCGAAAAGAACCGGCATGCACTCCCGCACCGCCTCCTTGGAAAGCGGAACGTGCAGAGCGCCGCGAATGAAAACCTGGTCGTTGCGGTAGCCGGCGAGGTCCGCGGGCTTGAGGATGCCGGTCTGTACGCTCGGACTGAAGAGC
>JAABQT010000190.1 GCA_011391295.1 Betaproteobacteria bacterium | reverse complement strand
GTCGCGGCGCTTTCGGACGACGCCGCGACCCGGTTGCGGCGCGAGCATTTCGGCTTCGTGTTCCAGGCTTTCCACCTGCTGGCGCACCTGAGCGCCGAGCAAAACGTCGGCTTGCCGCTGCTGCTGCGCGGCGTGCCGCCGGCCGAGATCCGTAGCCGCTCGCGCGCCCTGCTGGGCGCGGTGGGGCTGGGGGGCCGCGAGACAGCGATGCCGCGCGAGCTCTCGGGCGGCGAGCTGCAGCGCATCGCGATCGCGCGCGCACTGGTCGGCGAGCCCAGGCTGGTGCTGGCGGACGAACCGACCGGCAACCTCGATCCGGACAACGCGCGCCAGGTGCTGGAAGTGTTGCGCGGGCAGGTGAAGCGCCATGGCGCCGCCGGCATCCTCGTCACGCACTCCGAGGCCGCGGCTGCCACCTGCGACCGGCGCTACCGCCTGGACGCGAACGGCCTGCGGGCGCTGTAAGAGCTATTTGAACAGCCTGCTGGCCGGGAAGGGCAACGCCTTGCTGCCCAGTTCTTCCTCGATGCGCAGGCCTTCGTTCCACTTCGCCATGCGCTCGGAGCGGGCGAAGCTGCCGACCTTGAGCTGGGGCACGCCCCAGCCCACCGCCAGGTGGACGATGCTGACGTCCTCGGTCTCGCCGGAGCGCGCGGAAACGATCGCGCGCATGCCTTTCGCCTGCGCCGCGGTCCAGCAGGCAAGCGTCTCGGTCACGGTGCCGACCTGGTTCGGTTTCAGCAGCACCGTGTTCGCCAGCGCCGCATCCAGCTTGTCCACGTTGGTGACGAACAGGTCGTCGCCGACGATCTGCACGCGCGCACCCGCGGCCCGGGTAAAGGCGCGCATCGCCGGCGCATCGTTCTCCGCGAACGGATCCTCGATTGAGACGATGGGGTAGGCATCCAGCCAGCGCAGCAGCATGGAGTGCAGCTGCTCCGCGGTGAGCGAGCGCTTGTCCAGCGCGAGCTGGTAGCGCCCGCCGCGGTAGAACTGGGTGGCCGCCACATCGAGCGCGATGGCGACGTCGGCGCCGGGCTCGAAGCCGGCGTCGCTGATCGCCCCCACCAGCTCGGCAAGGCCTTCCTCGTTCGACTTGAACGAAGGCCAGTAGCCGCCTTCGTCGGCCACGCCCTGCAGCGCGCCTTTTTTCGCCAGCCGGGCGCCGGCGGCGCGGTACACCTCGGCGATCCACTCCAGGCTCTCGGAAAAACTGCCGGCGCCAGGGCAGACCACCATGTAGTCCTGGATGTCCACGCGCTCGCGGGCGTGCGCGCCGCCGCCGAAGATCTGCACCTGCGGCACCGGCATCGCCACGCGCTTCTCGCCGGCGAGGTAGCGCCACAGCGGTTTGCGCGCCGCGGCCGCCGAAGCATGGGCGCAGGCGAGCGACACGGCGACGAGGGCGTTGGCGCCCAGGCGCGACTTGTCCGGCGTGCCGTCGAGCGCGATGAGCTTGCGGTCCACGGTTTCCTGCTGGCGCGCATCCACGCCGAGCAGGGCGTCGCGAATCGCGGTATTCACGTTGCGCACGGCAAGGTCCGCGGCCAGCGCCTTCGCCTCGCCAGCGCCGGTCGAGGCGCCCGCGGGTGCGATGGCGCGTCCGCGCACGCCCTTGAGATGCACCTCGGCTTCCACGGTGGGCCGCCCGCGCGAATCCCAGACGCGGCGCGCGCGGACGTCTACGATTCTTGCCATGCAGTGCGGACTTCAGCGAGCCGGGCGGGCGGCGAGGCGAGCAGGGCGCGTGCCACCCGCCGCACGCGCGCTTTCTGCGTTTCCTCCGTCAGGTACTCGACCGGCGACTTGCCGTCGACCCTCGCCAGCAGCAGGCCCGGCAGCAGGCTCGCCGCCCGTGCCTCCAGGCCTTGCGGTGCGTGGTGCGCGAGGTACGCCGCGGCGAGCGCATCGAAGCACTCGAGAAAGCGCGCCTGCGCGCTCGGCACCCAGCAGCACTTGAGCAGCAGGTGGTTGAGGCAGAACGCCAGGTCGAAGGCCGGATCGCCGTACCAGGCGCATTCGGCGTCGAGGAATACGGGCCCGTGCGGTCCGACGAGGATGTTTTTCGGACTGACGTCGCCGTGCACCAGGGCGACGCGCGTCGCGGCGGTGCGTTGCGCGAGCGCGCGCAGCTGGGCGCCGACGTCCGGGTGCGCTGTCGCGGTGGCGAGCAGGTAGGGCTCGAGCCGGATGGCGTGAAATCCCGCATCGGTCGCGAACTGTCGCTCGAACCCGACATCGTTCGCCGTCGCCGCGTGAATGCGGGCCAGGCACGCGCCAACCTGGCGCGCGAAACCGGAATCGGCCCGGCCCGCGCGCAATTCGTCCTTCCACAGGGGGTGGCGCGCGCTATCGAGAAACTCCATGGCGAACAATCCGCTCTCGTCGTGCGCCAGGATGCGCGGTGCGCTGCCCGGCGAGATGCGAGCCGCCGCCTGCATCCAGCGCCACTCATAGCGGTTGCGCCCGACCGGCGCCTCCCACAACTGCGCTACGCGCAGCCGCGGCAGGGCGCGCTTCACGCACACCGGACCCGAGCGCAGCTCGACCTTCCAGATGTCGGAAGACACCCCGCCGGTGAGCGCCACCGCCGCCGGGTTCTCGCCGTCGCCGGCGAGTCCCGCGGCGTGCAGGAATCCCAGCACGGCTTCAGGGAGCAAGGCGCTCTATGCTCCAGCGCGCGCCCGCGCGGCGGTAACTCAGCCGGTCGTGCAGGCGGTTGGCGCGACCCTGCCAGAACTCGATCGCTTCGGGCAGCAGGAGGTAGCCGCCCCAGTGCGGAGGGCGCGGCGGTTGCTCGCCGTAGCGCTGCGCCATCGCCACGAGCGAGCGCTCCAGCGCGTCACGGGAGGCGACCGGCTCGCTTTGCTCGGAGACCCAGGCGGAAAGCCGTGCGCCCAGCGGGCGGCTGGCGTAGTAAGCGTCCGAATCCGCGCCCGCGACTTTCTCGACGCGGCCCTCGATGCGCACCTGGCGCTCCAGGTCCGACCACAGGAACACGAGGCAGGCCTGCGGCAGCGCCGCAAGCTCGCGCCCCTTGCGGCTCAGGTAGTTGGTGTAGAAGACGAAGCCGCCCCCCTCCATGCCCTTGAGCAGGACGATGCGCGCCGTGGGTGCGCCCGAGGCCGACACCGTGGCAAGCGTCATGGCGTTGGCGAGCGGCAACTGCGCCGCCGTCGCGTCCTCGAACCAGCGCCCGAATTGAACCAGGGGGTCGGCGTGCGCATCCGCTTCTCCCAGCCCGGCCCGCATGTACTCCTGGCGCATGTCGGCGATGTTCATGGGGAGGATTCTATTAGAATGAAGGCGTAAATCAGCATCTTGCTGCGCGCTGCTGAGATTTCTTTTCATCATCGCGGCCGGCGCAATCCGAGCTCAACCGGCGCCGCGCAGAACGCGCACGCGCCGCGCGCGGAGCGGAAATAGTGCGCTCAGTGCCTTCACGGACATTGACATGCTCCTCTGGATTCGGCATCTTTCGCCCACCGCTGCTCCGCGGCGGGGAAAATCCGGATCTCTAGAGTTCCTATCCGTACAGAGGAGAAATGCAGATGGCGAAGAAGAAAGCGAAAAAGGCAGGCAAGAAGCGTAAGCCGAATGCGGCGTTCATGAAGCCGATGAACCCGACCGCGGCCCTGGCGGCGGTCATCGGTTCCAGCGCGCAGCCGCGCACCGAAGTGACCAAGAAGATCTGGGTCTATATCAAGCGCAACAGCCTGCAGGACAAGAAGAATCGTCGCATGATCAACGCCGACGACAAGCTCAAGGTGGTGTTCGGCGGCAAGTCGCAGGTGTCGATGTTCGAAATGACCAAGCTGGTCAACAAGCACCTGAAGTAACCGAATTAGGGGAGTCACAAAAAGGCCGGGTGGCGCGAGCCCCCGGCCTTTTTATTTTTTCCTGTGATACGCAGTGACGCGCTCGACTTCGTTCTTCGAACCGAGGATCACCGCCACGCGCTGGTGCAGGGCCTTCGGCTCGAGATCGAGGATGC
>JAABQT010000189.1 GCA_011391295.1 Betaproteobacteria bacterium | reverse complement strand
AGATAGCGGCGTTGCGGCTCCCCCTTCTCGACGAAATACTGTCGCGCCAGCTTGAGCGCGGCCTCGATGGCTTCCGAGCCGCCGGTAACGAAGTACACCTTCTCCAGGGGAGCAGGCGCGCGCGCGATGAGCGCGTCGGCCAACGCTTCCATCGGCTCGTTGGTGAAGAACGAGGTATGCGCGAACGGCAGTTTTCCGAGTTGATCTTGAACGGCCTTGATTACCGCTTTGTCCGAATGGCCCAGGCAGGAAACGGCCGCGCCGCCGGAGGCATCGAGGTAGCGTTTGCCGTCGCGGTCGAACAGGTAGACGCCATCGCCGCGCACTGCCACCGGATAGACCTCGCGCGGGTTGCGGTGAAAGACCCGGGTCACGCCGCCAGCCTCTGGTGCAGCTGCGCGCGGCGCTGCTCGAGCTCCGCCGGCAGCCGTGCGCCGAGCTTGCCCAGCAGCTTGTCGTGCGCCGCGACCTCGTCCTTCCACGCGGCGTTGTCCATTTGCACGATCTCCTGAAACTGCTCGCGCGTGAATCGCTCCAGCCCACGCCAGTTGAGGTCCTCGTAGCGCGGCATCAAGCCGATCTGCGTCTGCACGCCCTGCGCCAGGCCGTGGCAGCGGTTGACGATCCATTCCAGGATGCGCATGTTCTCGCCGAAGCCCGGCCAGATGAATCTGCCCTGCGCGTCCTTCCTGAACCAGTTCACCCGGAAGACGCGCGGCGCGTGTTTCACCGCCGCCCCCATCTTCAGCCAGTGGGCGAAATAGTCGCCGATGTGGTACCCGCAGAACGCGAGCATCGCCATCGGATCGCGCCGTACCACGCCGACTTTGCCGGTGATCGCGGCGGTGGTTTCCGAGCCCAGCGTCGCCGCCATATACACGCCGTCTTCCCAGGTCGGCGCCTCTACCACCAGCGGCACAGTGTTCGAGCGTCGGCCGCCGAACACGAACGCCGAGATCGGCACGCCGCCCGAGTCCTCCCATTTCACGTCCATGGACGGACACTGCGACGCGGCTACGGTAAACCGCGCATTGGGATGCGCTGCCAGCCGTCCGCAAGCGGGTGTCCAATGCCTGCCCTGCCAGTCGGTCAAGCGCGCCGGCGCCGTCTCCGTCATCCCCTCCCACCACACGTCGCTCTCGGGGGTGAGCGCCACGTTGGTGAAGATGACGTTCGAGGCGAGCGTTTTCATCGCATTCGGATTCGTCGCCTGCGAAGTTCCGGGGGCGACGCCGAAAAAGCCCGCCTCGGGATTGATCGCATAGAAGCGCCCGTCCTGCCCGGGCTTGATCCACGCGATGTCCTCGCCGATGGTGGTGACCTTCCAGCCCTGGTAGGCCGCGGGCGGAATAAGCATGGCGAAATTAGTCTTGCCGCAAGCGCTCGGAAACGCCGCTGCGACGTAGGATTTCTGGCCCGCCGGGGATTCCACGCCTAGGATCAGCATGTGCTCCGCGAGCCAGCCGGCATCGCGCGCCATTACCGAGGCGATGCGCAGCGCCAGGCATTTCTTTCCAAGCAGCGCATTGCCGCCATATCCGGAACCGTAGGACCAGATCTCCCGCGTTTCAGGAAAATGGACGATCCACTTTTCCTTCTCGTTGCTCGGCCAGGGTACGTCCTGCTGCCCGGCGGCGAGCGGCGCGCCCACCGAATGCACGCAGGGCACGAAATCTCCATCCTCTCCAAGCCAGTCGCCCACCGCGCGACCCATGCGCGTCATGATGCGCATGTTCACGGCAACGTAGGCCGAATCGGAGATCTCGACGCCGATCTGCGCAATGTGCGACCCGATCGGTCCCATCGAAAACGGCATCACGTACATCGTGCGCCCGCGCATGCAGCCGTCGAACAGGCGCTGCAGCGTCGCACGCATCTCGCCCGGGTCGATCCAGTTATTGGTCGGCCCCGCCAGCTCCTTTTTCTGGCTGCAGATAAAGGTGCGATCCTCCATGCGCGCCACGTCGCTTGGGTGCGAGCGCGCGAGGAAGCTGTTCGGCCGCCGCGCTTGATCCAGCTTGATAAAGGTCCCCCCGGCGACCAATTCCCCGCACAGGCGGTCGTACTCGGCCTGCGAGCCGTCGCACCACTCGATACGCTCGGGCTTGGCGAGCCGCGCGACCTCGGACACCCATTGGCGCAGGCCGGCGTGGCGAACCCAATCGGGTGCCTGAGACAGGTCCTTGCGCGCAGCGCCTGGGGCGTTCATGGATCTGAACTCCTGAAAGCAAAACGGCCCTGGAGGGGCCGCACGATTGCTGTTGAAAGATTCATTTTACCGCGCAGGGAAGTGCCGCGCCACGACTGAAAACACCCGCCCGATCAGCCCGTTAGATCGAATTACTTGCCGATGCAGAAACGCGAGAATATCTCCCCCAGCAGGTCATCCGCGCTGAACTCACCTGTGATCGCGGCGAGCTCCTGTTGCGCAAGCCGCAATTCTTCGGCGAACAGCTCCCACTGCCGCATGCACGCCGCCGCCGCTTCCAGGTGCACGCCCGCTGCCTGCAGGGCGCGCAGGTGTCGCTCGCGGGCGAGGAACACCGACTCGCCGTGCGACTTCCAGCCGGCAGCCTCGAGGATCGCAACGCGCAGCGCCTCAATGCCGCTCCCCGTCTTTGCCGAGATGCAGACCGCCGGATAGTCCCCGGGCGGCGGCCGGAAACCAGGCGCGAGATCGATCTTGTTATACACGTCGATGCGAGCGGCGGCGGCAGGCACGCTGACGGGAAGCGCGTAGTCCGGCGCAGAAGCATCGTGCACCGCCAGGACCAGATCGGCGCGGGCCACCTCCTTGTGCGCGCGCTCTACGCCCAGGCGTTCGACCTCGTCGACGGAATCGCGCAATCCCGCGGTGTCCACCACAATCAGCGGCACGCCGCCGAGTTGAATGGACTCGCGCAATGCGTCACGCGTGGTCCCCGGCGTGGGCGTGACGATCGCGCGTTCCTCGCCCGCAAGCCGGTTGAGCAGGCTGGACTTGCCGACGTTCGGGCGGCCGGCGAGGACCGCATGGACGCCGCTGCGCAACAAGCTGCCCTGGCGGCTGTGGGCGAAGATTTCGCCGAGCGCGGCACGTAGCCGGACCAGGCGCCCGGCCGCATCATCGTGATGCAGGGTATCCACCTCTTCATGCGGAAAGTCGAGCACCGCCTCGGTGAGTGCGCGCAATTCGACCAGCTGCGCCGCCAAGCCTCCGATCGCCTCGGAAAACTCCCCCGACAGCGAGCGTAAAGCGCTGCGCGCTGCCTCCTCGCTCGCCGCATCGATCAGGTCGGCGACGGCTTCCGCCTGCGCCAAGTCCACGCGCCCATTGAGGTAAGCGCGGCGCGTGTATTCGCCGGGGTCGGCCAGCCGCGCGCCGGCATCCAGGCAGGCGGCCAATACCAAACGCTGGACCACGAGCCCGCCATGCCCCTGGAACTCCAGGCAGTGCTCTCCGGTGTAGGAATGCGGCGCAGGAAAGTACAGGGCCAGGCCGTCGTCCAGCACGCGGCCTGCGGCATCGCGTACTACACAACGTGCGGCGGCACGCGGCTTCGGCAAGTCGCCGAGCAAACGGCGCGCGATGTCTGGTGCCAGCGGCCCGGAGACCCGAACGATCCCTATCGCGCCCCGACCTGGCGGTGTGGCGATCGCGGCGATGGTGTCCGGTGGCGGTCCCGGCGGCCGGTCAGCGCCTGGCATGGGCAGTCTTGTCGCGATCGAACATGCGCTGGATCTGCCACTGCTGGAGGATGGAAAGGACGTTGTTGACCAGCCAGTACAGCACCAGTCCGGCGGGGAAGAAAAAGAAAAACACGCTGAACACGTAGGGCATGAATTTCATCACCTTGGCCTGCACCGGATCGGGCGGTACGGGGTTCATGCGCGTCTGCAGCACCATGGAAATAGCCATCAGCACCGGCAGCACGTAGTAGGGATCCAGCGCGGAGAGGTCCTTGATCCAAAGGATGAACGGCGCGTGGCGTAGTTCGATCGCCGCCAGCAGCACCCAATACAGGGAGATGA
>JAABQT010000188.1 GCA_011391295.1 Betaproteobacteria bacterium | reverse complement strand
AGGGACTACGGATTGCACGACGGCGAATGGAAGATGGCCGGCGGCAGCGAGAGCGCGGACTCGATCCTGATCGCCTCCGAACCCCTCACGCGCGATACCTCGGCCTGGGTCGAGGTGCCCGAGTACTCGATCCTGCACGCGAACATCCGCCGCAACGACCGCCCGGCCATCACCATCCGCGACCTCGATTAGTCCGGCGCGGCGACGATCTGGCCGCCGAGGGCGCCTTCCAGCCTGTCGCCTTCCTTGCGCGCGCCGCGCAACCGCGCGAGGCTGATGAGGCGCGTGAGATGGCGGTTGGTCTGGCCCAGCGACGACAGCAGGCTGCGCTGGATGGCGCGGTGCAGCTTGCCCGAGGCCGACCCGGTGCCGTGGTACAGCGCCTCGAACGCGGCCCCGGGAATCTCGAGCAGCAGCGCCGCTTCGCGCGTGAACGCGGTGGAGCCGTGGCTGCCGCCCTCGAGCAGGCTCATGAAGCCGAACAGCTGTCCCGGCCCCAGCACCGCCATGCGCCGCTCGCGTCCGGCGCGGTTCGCGTGCACTTCGACTGCGCCGCGCAGCACGACGAAACAGGCGCCTGCGGGCTGGCCGCGGGCGAACACGCCGTGGCCGCGCGGCAACTCGAGCAGCAGCGAGGCGTCGAGCACCGCCGCAATCTCGCTGGCGTCGAAACCTTCGAACAGCGGCAGCAGGGGGAGGAAGGGCCTGAATTCGAAACACGCCTTTCTCACCCGCCGGACCCCTGACAGCGGATCGACGCTGCCGGAGATCTGCGCCACCGGCCGGTCCTGCGCAGCCGGGACTTCGAGCACTCTGGCGTTCAGCATGCGCAGCTTGTCGACGAGGATCAGGGTGACGGCACGCTGCACGCTCAGCGCCGCGGGCTCGCGCTGCGCCACCAGCGCGCGGAAGTCATCGCGTTCGACGAACCAGCCTTCCACGCCTTGCACTGCGCTGACGGTAGCGGTGCAGATGCCGCGCTCGATCAGCGCGGTCTCGCCGAACACGTTGCCCGGCCCGAACCTCGCCACCGTGAGCTTCTCGCCCCCGGGCAGCACCACGCTTGCGGCGGCGGTGCCGGCGCGCACCACGTAGGCGCCGTGCGACGCGTCCCCCTGGCGCACCAGTCGCGCGCCCTTGCGGTAGGAAACCGGCCGCGCCACGGCCAGCAGCAGCGCGCGCGACGCGTCGTCGAGGCGCTCGAGGAACGTCTTGTCGGCGGCAGTCGCCATGCGCGGAAAGTGTACACTCGCCACGCCATGAATCAGGCCGCCGGCGCGATCGACGCGAACAGGGTGCTCACCGTGGTGCAGGCCGTGGCGCGCGAAGCGCGCCCCAGCGTCGAGCCGCACGTGGCGCTCGACAGCTCGCTGGAAAAAGAACTGGGCCTGGACAGCCTGGCGCGCGTCGAACTGGTCCTGCGCCTGGAACGCGAGTTCGGCGCCAGCCTGCCCGAGCAGGCGCTCGCCACCAGCGAAACGCCGCGCGACCTGCTGCGCTTCCTGCTCGCCAGCGCCGGACAGGCGCCGCGCGCCGCGGACACCAGCGTCGCGAGCCTGGTGCAAACCGAGGGCGTGCGCGCGCCCACCGAGGCGCAGGCGCGCACGCTGACCGAGGCGCTCCAGTACCACGTCGAGCGCCAGCCGGACCGGCTGACGGTGTTCATGTACGAGGAGCAGAAGGAATTCCCACTCAGCTACCGCGCACTGTGGGACGGCGCGATCGGCTATGCGGCGCAGCTCGCGCGCGCGGGCCTGCAGCGCGGGCAGATGGTGGCGATCATGCTGCCCACCTGCAAGGAATATCTCTATTCGTTCTACGGCGTGCTGCTTGCGGGCGGCGTGCCGGTGCCGCTCTACCCGCCGGCGCGGCTCACCACCATCGAGGACCACATGACGCGCCATGTCGGCATCCTGAAGAGCGCCGGCGCGGCAATCATGATCACGGTGCCGGAGGCGAAAGCGCTCGCGTATCTGCTGCGCGCGCAGGTCGAGTCGCTGCGCCTGGTCCTGGTGCCGGGCGACCTGGAGAAATCCTCCCCGGAAAAATTCGAGCCGGTGCACGGCAAGCCCGGCGAGACGGGATTCCTGCAATACACCTCGGGCAGCACCGGAAGTCCCAAGGGCGTGGTGCTGTCGCACGCCAATCTGATGGCCAACGTGCGCGCGATGGGCGCAGCGGTGAACGCCGGCCCGGAGGACGTGTTCGTGAGCTGGCTGCCGCTCTACCACGACCTCGGCCTCATCGGCGCCAACTTCGCCACCCTGGTGCTCGGCTTTCCGGTGGTGCTGATGTCTCCGCTCGCGTTCCTGTCGCGGCCGGCGAGCTGGATGCGGGCAATCCATCGCCACCGCGGCACGATATCGGGCGGGCCGAACTTTTCCTTCGAGCTGTGCCTGCGCCGCATCGCGGACGAGGACATGCGGGGCATCGACCTTTCGTCATGGCGTTTCGCCTTCAACGCCGCCGAGCCGGTCAGCCCCGATACGATCGCGGCGTTCGAGCGGCGCTTCGCGCAATTCGGGCTGCGCAAGAACGTGCTCTCGCCTTCCTACGGCCTGGCGGAATCTTCGGTCGGGGTCGCGATCACCACGCCTGGCGTGCCCTGGCGCGCCGATCGCCTCGACCGGGACCGTTTCACGCGCACCGGTGAAGCGCTCGAGGCAAACGCCGCAGATCCCTCGCCCTTGATCGTGATCGGTTGTGGCACGCCGATCCCGGGCCACGACATCCGCGTCGTGGACGCAGCGGGGCTGGAACTGCCCGACCGGCAGGAAGGACTGCTGCAATTCCGCGGCCCGTCGTCCACCTCGGGCTACTACCGCAATCCGGAGGCGACGAAAACGCTGTTCGATGGAGATTGGGTCAATACGGGCGACCGCGCCTACCTGTCCGAGGGCACCCTGTTCCTCACGGGTCGCGAGAAGGACATCATCATCCGCGGCGGGCGCAACATCAGTCCCTACGAGCTGGAGCACGCGGTAGGCGACCTCGCCGGTGTACGGCGCGGCTGCGTGGCGGTGTTCGGCAGCAAGGACGCCGCCACCGGCACGGAGCGCGTGGTGGTGCTGGCCGAGATGCGCGACCGGGACGATGCGCGCCACGACGACCTGAAGCGCATGATCAACGAGATCGCGGTCAGTCTGCTCGGCGCGCCGGCCGACGACATCGTGCTCGCGCCGCCGGCCACCGTGCCCAAGACCTCGAGCGGCAAGATCCGCCGCGTCGCCGCACGGGAATTCTACGAGCGCGGCCCGTCCTCCGTTAAGCCACACGCGGTGTGGTTCCAATTCCTGCGCCTGGTGCTGGCCGGGGCGGCGCCGCAATTGCGCCGCGGCTGGCGCACCGCGCTCGGCGCGCTCTACGCGCTGCGCGCCTACCTGGCCTTCGGCCTGCTGTTCCCGTTCGCGCTGGTCACCGCAGCCCTGGCGAAGCCGCCGGCCACCTGGCGCGTCGGCGGCGCGGTGTGCCGCCTGTTCCTGCGCGCCGCGGGCATCCCGCTCGTGGTGCGGGGCGCCGGACAGATCCCGGCCGGACCGGTGGTGCTGGCCGTGAACCACACCAGCTATCTCGACGCGGTGGTCCTGGTGGCGCTGCTCGCGCCGCGCGTGTACTCGTTCGTCGCCAAGCGCGAGTTCCAGGAAAACGCGCTGATGCGCGCGCTGCTCGCGGGTTTCGGCACGCTGTTCGTCGAGCGCTTCGACGTGCAAAGAAGCGCAGAACACGCGGACGTGATGGTCGAGGCGGCACGCGGCGGCGCCTCGATCGTGGTCTTTCCCGAGGGGACCCTGACGCGCAACACCGGATTGATGGCGTTTCGCGCCGGGGCTTTCCAGGTGGCGGCGCAGGCAGGCGTGCCGGTGGTGCCGGTGGCGCTGCGCGGCGTGCGCTCGGTGTTGCGGGACGGCACCTGGTACGCGCGGCGCGCGGCGGTGGTGGTCACGGTCTGCGCGCCCATCGCGCCGCAGGGCGCGGACTGGGCAGCGACGCTGCTCCTGCGCGACCAGGCGAGAGCCGAGATCCTGCAG
>JAABQT010000187.1 GCA_011391295.1 Betaproteobacteria bacterium | reverse complement strand
TCCTGCTCGCGTTCTTCGCCGCGGGCGCGCTGCTCGGCATCGGCTCGGCGCTGGGCACCACGCTGGGCCAGCGGCGCGACATCGTGCGCCTGCGGCGTGAGGTCCGCGTGAGGGCGGCGCCGCACGAGCCGTCGGCGGCGCCGCCGCCGGCGGAGGGGTGATGGAATTTGAGTATTGGTGGCTGCTGGTCCTGCCGCTGTTCTTCGGACTGGGCTGGCTGGCGGCACGCATCGACATCCGGCACCTGGTGTCCGAATCGCGCGCCCTGCCGCGTTCCTACTTCAAGGGACTGAATTTCCTCCTCAACGAGCAGCCTGACAAGGCGATCGAGTCCTTCATCGAGGTGGTGAAGGTCGACCCGGAGACCGTCGAGCTGCATTTTGCGCTCGGCAGCCTGTTCCGGCGGCGCGGCGAGTACGACCGCGCGATCCGCATGCACCAGCATCTGCTCGAGCGCGTAGACCTCGCCGCGGAGCAAAAGCTCACCGCCCTGTACGAACTGGCGCAGGATTACCTGAAGGCAGGGATCCTGGATCGCGCCGAGGAATTGTTCGGGCGGCTGGAGCAGGGCCCGCACGCCACCGAGGCGAGGCGCTACCTGCTCGACATCTTCCAGCAGGAGAAGGACTGGGTGCGGGCCATCGACATGGCGCGCCGCCTGGAGGTCGATTCGGGAGAATCACGCGCCCGGGAGATCTCGCAGTTCCTGTGCGAGCAGGCGGCGAGCGATTCCACCCACTCGCGACCGGACGAGGCGCGCGCGCACCTGGAGGCAGCGCTGGAAGCGAACCGCAAGTCGGTGCGCGCCAGCGTCCAGCTGGGCGACCTGGAGCGCGCGGCTGGCAACCTGGAGCGCGCCATCGCGCACTGGAAGAGGATCGAGTCGCAGAATCCCGCGTACCTGGCGCTGGTGGCGCAGCGCCTGCTCGACGCGCAGCGCGAGGCCGGACGCCTCGAGGAGGGACTCACGCTGCTCACGGGCTATCTCGAGCGCTACGCTTCGCTGGACCTGCTCGACACCGTATTCCAATGCACGCTCGAGTCGAAAGGGGCGGAGGCCGCCTACAAGCTGGTGCGCGATGAGTTGCGCCGCAACCCGACGCTGCTCGGCCTGGACCGCCTGCTGGAGGCGCAGATCGTCGCCGATGCGCATCCCGAACGGCGACGCGACCTGGAACTGGTGCGCAACCTGGTGCACAGCCACACGCGCCGGCTGGCGCGGTACCGCTGTGAGGACTGCGGCTTCAAGGCGCGCCAGTTCCACTGGCACTGCCCGGGTTGCGGCGGCTGGGAGAGCTACCCGCCGCGGCGCACCGAAGAATTCGACCTGGCGCTATGAACGTCACCGTGATTGGCACCGGGTACGTCGGCCTCGTCGCCGGAGCCTGCCTGGCGGACGCCGGGAATCGGGTGTTCTGCCTGGACCTCGACGCGGCGAAAGTGGCGCAGCTCAATGCGGGCGGCATTCCGATCTTCGAGCCGGGCCTCGAGCCGATCGTGCAGCGCAATCGGGCGGCCGGCAGGCTGGTATTTTCCACCGACGTTGCCGCCAGCGTGGCGCACGGCGAGTTGCAGCTGATCGCCGTGGGCACGCCGCCGGGCGAGGACGGGTCCGCCGACCTGCAGCACGTGCTGGCGGCGGCGCGCGCCATCGGCCGCCACATGGACGGCGACCGCGTGATCGCCACCAAGTCCACGGTGCCGGTCGGCACCGCCGATCGGGTGCGCGCAGCGCTTGCAGAGGAGCTGGCCGGGCGCGGCGTGGCGCACGAGTTCAGCGTCGTGTCCAACCCGGAATTCCTCAAGGAGGGCGCCGCGGTCGAGGATTTCATGCGCCCGGACCGCGTCGTCATCGGCTCCGACGACGAGCACGCCACAGCGCTGCTGCGCGAGTTGTACGCCCCCTTCCAGCGCAACCACGAGCGAGTCCTGCCGATGAGCGTGCGCTCGGCTGAGCTTACCAAGTACGCGGCAAACGCGATGCTCGCGACTCGTATTTCCTTCATGAACGAGCTCGCCAACCTGGCCGAACGCCTGGGCGCCGACATCGAGCAAGTGCGGCGCGGCATCGGCTCGGATCCGCGCATCGGATTTGATTTCCTGTACGCCGGCGCGGGATTCGGCGGCTCGTGCTTTCCCAAGGACGTCGCTGCCCTGCAGCGCACCGCCATGGAGGCGGGCCACCCTCTGCAGTTGCTTGGTGCGGTGGCGGCAGTCAATGATGCGCAAAAGCACGTGCTGGGCGCAAAAATTCGTGCGCGCTTCGGCGAGCGGCTGTCCGGGCGGCGCTTCGCGCTGTGGGGCCTCGCGTTCAAGGCGAATACCGACGACATGCGCGAGGCAGCGAGCCTCACGCTCATCGCCGACCTGCTCGCCGCAGGTGCCGCGGTGCGCGCCTATGACCCGGTGGCCGGTGCTGCGGCGCGCCGCCGTTATGCCGGCGCGGCGCACGTGCGGGTCGTGGACAGTGCGCTTGAGGCGCTGCAGGGTTGCGACGCCCTGGCGATCGTCACTGAATGGCGCGAATTCAGGAGCCCCGATTTCGCGGCAATAAAGTCCAGGCTTGCGGCGCCGGTGATTTTCGACGGCCGCAACCTTTACGATCCCGCCATGCTGAAGGCGCAGGGATTCGAGTACTTCCCGATCGGCAGGGGACCATGAAAGCCCCGGCTACGAACAAGGCACGCGTGCTGGTGGTGGGCGACGTGATGCTCGACCGTTATTGGTACGGCGACGCTTCGCGCATCTCCCCCGAGGCGCCGGTGCCGGTGCTGCTGTGGCAGCGGGAAGAAGAGCGCCTGGGCGGCGCGGCGAACGTGGCGCGCAATTGCGCGGCGCTGGGCGCGCGCACCCAGCTGCTTTCGGTCACCGGCCGCGACGAGGCCGGGGAGCGCCTGGCCAGGCTGCTGCACAAGGCGGGCGTGTCCGCCAGCCTGCGCCGCGACGGCGCGATCCGCACCACGCAGAAGCTGCGCGTGGTGCACGGCAAGCACCAGTTGCTGCGCATCGACATGGAGACGCCGCCCTCGACGGAGGTGCTGGCATCGAAGTTCGCCGATTTCAGGAAGGCGCTTCCCGGCTGCAACCTGGTGTTGCTGTCCGACTACGGCAAGGGCGGGCTGGCGCACATTTCCGCCATGATCCGGGAGGGGCGCAAGGCAGGCCGGCGCGTGCTGGTCGATCCCAAGGGCGACGACTACTCGCGCTACAAGGGGGCGAGCGTGCTCACGCCCAATCTCAAGGAGCTGCGCGACGTGGTGGGCGCGTGGCGGGACGACAAGGACCTGGCGCGCAGGGCACAGGGCTTGCGCGCGCGCCTGGGGCTGGAGGCGCTCCTGCTCACGCGCGGCGAGGACGGCATGAGCCTGTTCCGTCGCGGCCGCACGGTGCACGTCAGGGCGGAGCGGCGCGAAGTGTCCGACGTCACCGGCGCCGGCGACACGGTGATCGCCGCGCTGGCGGTGATGCTGGCCGCGGGCGAAAGCATGGAGTCCGCGGTGCGCATCGCCAATCGCGCGGGCGGCATCAAGGTGACCAAGTTCGGCACCGCGGTGGTCACGCCGCGGGAACTGTTCGGGAAGGCATGATGCTCACCGTCGTCACCGGCGCCGCCGGCTTCATCGGCTCGAAACTGGTCGAGGCTCTCAACCGGCAGGGGATCAGCGAGATCCTGGCGGTGGACAACCTCGAGAACGCGGACAAGGCCGGCAACCTCGCCGCCTGCGAGATCGACGATTACCTGGACAAGCGCGAGTTCCTCGTGCGCCTGGAAGCGGGCCAGTTCGACAGCTCGATCGAGGCGGTGCTGCACCAGGGCGCCTGCTCCGACACCATGGCGAGCGACGGGCGTTACGTAATGGAGAACAACTACCGCTATTCGCGCGCGCTGCTCGACTGGTGCCAGGAAGAGGAAGTGCCGCTGGTTTACGCGTCCTCTGCGGCAGTGTATGGCACGGGCAAGGCGGGATTCGAAGAGTCGCGCGAGTGCGAGGCGCCGCTCAACGTCTACGCCTACTCCAAGTTCCTGTTC
>JAABQT010000186.1 GCA_011391295.1 Betaproteobacteria bacterium | reverse complement strand
TAGGCGCGCGAGACGAGCGTCGACGCCAGCGGGTGCTGGACCGCCGACCCCATGCCGGCAAAGAACAAGGCAGCAAGAATGGCCCAGAAACCCTGCGCGTAGCCCAGGGCGGTAAACGCCGCGCCGGCGAGCAGCGTGCCGAATGCCAGCAGTTCGCGCTCGCCAAGGCGCTCGGCCACGATGCCCGCGGGAATCTGGAAAGCCGCCATGGCCGCTCGGTGCGCGCCGCGAATCAAGCCGACTTGCGCGAGCGACAGGCCGAACGCGTTCGCCAGCAGCGGCAGCAGCACGTAGGTCACGTCGGACAGGCCGTCGTGCAGCGTGTGCACCGCGCTGCAGATCGCAAGCGTGCGTTTGCTCATCGTGTCGCCGCGCCAATTGTAATTTCGCCATGTTAGACTGCGCGGCCCGTGGCCACCCTACTGGGAGGAGGAAGGTGGCGAAGCTGCTCGAAGTGAAGAATCTGCATACGCAGTTTCTGACGTCCGCTGGCGTCGTGCGCGCCGTTGACGGCGTCTCTTACGACATCGAGGAAGGCGAGACCGTCGCGCTGGTCGGCGAGTCGGGCTGCGGCAAATCGGTTTCGGCGCTGAGCGTGATGCGGCTGGTGTCCGAGCCGGCCGGCCGCATCGTGGGCGGCGAGATCGTGTTCAAGGGCCGCGACCTGCTCAAGCTGAGCCCGGAGGAGATGCGGCACGTGCGCGGCCGGGAGATCGCGATGATCTTCCAGGAGCCGATGACCTCCCTCAATCCGGTGCTCACCATCGGGCGCCAGGTCACCGAGGGCCTGGAGATCCACCTCGGCATGGCGCCGGAGCAGGCGCGCACGCGCGCGCTGGAACTGCTCGGCATGGTCGGCATTTCCGATCCTGAGCGTCGCCTCGACCAGTACCCGCACCATTTCAGCGGCGGCATGCGCCAGCGCATGATGATCGCCATGGCGCTGGCCTGCAATCCTTCGCTGATCCTCGCCGACGAGCCAACCACCGCGCTCGACGTCACCATCCAGGCGCAGATCCTGGAGCTGATGCGCGACCTGTCGCGCCGGCTCGGCGTGGCCATGCTCATCATCACGCACAACCTCGGGGTGGTCGCGCGCTACGCCGACCGCGTCAACGTGATGTACGCGGGGCGCATCATCGAGCGCGCGAGCGCCGCCGAGCTGTACGCCAATCCGCGCCATCCCTACACCCTGGGCCTGCTGCGCTCGGTGCCGCGCCTGGACGAGCCGCGGCGTACGCGCCTCGCGCCGATCGAGGGGCAGCCGCCCGACCTGACGCGCTTGCCGCCGGGTTGCGCGTTTACGCCGCGCTGCGCCTACCGCGTCGAGCGCTGCGAGCGCGAGGCGCCGGTGCTCGAGCCCGTCGACGGCGCGGCGCACCTCGGCGCCTGCTGGGAATCCTCCCGGCTGGTGAAGGAGCGGGCCGCATGAGCGAGGTGCTCCTGGAAGTCGAAAACCTGGTCAAGCATTTTTCCGTCGATGGTGGAATCATCGGCGCCCGCGGCGCCGCCCAAGTGCGGGCCGTCGACGGCGTGAGCTTCACCATCCGCCGCGGCGAGACCCTCGGGCTGGTGGGCGAATCGGGCTGCGGCAAGACCACCACCGGGCGCTGCATCCTGATGCTCGAGCGCCCCACCAGCGGCCGCATCGCCTTCGAGGGGGTCGACCTCACCACGCTGGACCACCAGGCATTGCGCTCGGTGCGTCGGCGCGTGCAGGTGATCTTCCAGGATCCCTACTCCTCGCTCAACCCGCGCATGACCATCGGCCAGATCCTCGCCGAGCCACTCGAGGTGCACGGCATCGTGCGCGAAAAGGCGGCGCGCGCCGCGCGCGTGCAGGAGCTGCTGGTGCAGGTGGGATTGCTGCCGCAGCACGCGCAGCGCTACCCGCACCAGCTCTCGGGCGGGCAGCGCCAGCGCGTCGGCATCGCGCGCGCGCTGGCGATGGAGCCTTCGCTCATCGTCTGCGACGAACCGGTGTCCGCCCTCGACGTGTCGATTCAGGCGCAGATCGTCAACCTGCTTGAGGACCTGCAGAGCCGCCTGGGGTTGACCTACCTGTTCATCGCGCACGACCTGTCGGTGGTGCGCCACCTCTCTGACCGCGTGGCGGTGATGTACCTCGGCAAGATCGTCGAGATCACCGACCGCCTGCGCTTGTACGAGGGGCCGAAGCATCCCTACACCCGCGCCCTGCTGTCCGCGGTGCCGATCCCCGACCCCGCGCTCGAGGCGCGCCGGGAGCACACGGTGCTGCGCGGCGAGGTCCCGAGCCCGCTCAACCCGCCCTCGGGCTGCGTGTTCCATCCCCGCTGCCCGATCGCGGTGCATCGCTGCAGTGCGGAAGTGCCGCAGCTGCGGGAAATCGGCGCCGGGCACCGTGCCGCCTGCCATCTTGCTTGACATATCGGAATGATCCCCATTAACTAGCGTTAACAACACAATAAACCGCAAGACCCCGAAAGCCACGGGGCTCTCGTCACTTCTAGGAGGAGGTGCTGTATGAAACGATCCGCGGGTTGGCTGGCGATCCTTGCCAGTGCGTTGCTCGCTTTTCCCACGCTGGCGCAGTCGCCCCGCAATGGCGGTGAGCTGGTGTTCCCGGTGCCTTCCGAGCCGCCCTCGTACGACGGGCATCGCGAGGAAACCTTCGGCCTGATCCATCCGATCGCGCCCTTCTACAACACACTGCTGCGCGTCGATCCGAACGACCCCGGCGGCACCAAGCCCCATCCCTCGCTCGCCGAGAGCTGGACGGTGTCGAGCGACGGCAAGACCTATACCTTCAAGCTGCACAGGGGCGTCAAGTTCCACGACGGCAGCGAGATGACCGCGAAGGACGTCAAGGCCTCCTACGACAAGATCATCTTCCCGCCGGCCGGCGTGGGCTCGACGCGCAAAGGGCAGTACGCGGTGGTCGAGGCCGTCGAGGCGCCGGATACCTACACAGTGCGCTTTCGCCTGAAGTTCGCCTCGGGTTCGTTCCTCGCGTCGCTGCTGTCGCCCTACAACTTCATCTACAAGGCCGACATCCTCGCCAAGGACATGAACTGGTTCGAGAAGAACATCATGGGGACGGGTCCCTTCACCTTTGTCGAGCACGTCAAGGGCTCGCACGTGGTGGGCAAGAAGAACCCCAACTACTGGGACAAGGGCATGCCTTACCTCGATAGCTTCCGCGCCATCTTCATGCCAAGCTCCTCGGCGCAGGTGGCGGCAGTCCGCGGCGAGCGCGCCCACATCCAGTTCCGCGGCTTCACGCCGAAGGACCGCGACACCCTGAAGGCCGCGCTGGGCGACAAGATCACGGTGCAGGAGAGCCCGTGGGATTGCATCCTGATGGTCGGCATCAACCACAAGAAGAAACCGTTCGACGACGTCCGGGTGCGGCGCGCACTGACGCTGGCGCTCGACCGCCACGAGGGCTCCAAGGCGCTGTCGCAGATCGCGATCGTCAAGTCGGTGGCCGGCGTGCAGGTGCCCGGGACGCCGTTCGCGACGCCGCCCGCCGAATTGAACCGGCTCGCCGGCTACTGGACCGACCCGGCGAAATCTCGCGCCGAGGCGCGGCGCCTGCTCAAGGAGGCCGGCGTGCCCGAAGGGTTCTCGTTCACCTTCACCAACCGCGGCATCCCGATGCCCTACGAGCCGCTCGGCGTCTGGATGATCGACCAGTGGCGCCAGGTCGGCCTGGACGTCAAGCAGGCGGTGATCGAGCCCGCGGCGTACTACGGCGTCATCCGCAAGGGCGACACGCAGACGTTCATGGATTTCCAGTGCGGCTACATCGTCGAGCCCGACCTCGACATGTACAAGTTCCTGTCGACGTCGCGCAATCCCGCGAACTACGGCTTGTACGAGGATCCGGTGCTGGACGCGCTGTACGACAAGCAGAGCCGTTCCACCAATGTGGAGGAGCGCAAGCGCCTGATCCGGCAGTTCGAGAAGCGGCTGCTCGAGGAAGAGGCCCACTACCTGCTGACGCTGCAGTGGCATCGCATCATTCCGCATTCGTCGAAGGTGAAGGGC
>JAABQT010000185.1 GCA_011391295.1 Betaproteobacteria bacterium | reverse complement strand
GCTTACCCTGATTTTCCTTCTGCTGCCCACGCTGGCGCACGCACAAACGCCGCAGGCGGACCTGCGCTGCATCGCCACCGGCACGGATTTCGTCTACGACTGCACCATCCGGCTCTCGCGCGCCGGCAAGCCGCTCGAGGGCGTGCAGATCACGGTGGGCGCCGACATGCCGTCGATGCCGATGGCGCACAACACACGGCCGCAAAAGGCGGGACCCGGCACACAGCCCGGCGAATACAAGGTACGGCTGGATCTGGAGATGCTGGGCGAGTGGGCGGTAAAGCTGCGCCTGGGCGGCCCGGTGCGCGACCAGTTGATCCTGCATTACGAGTTCGACAGCAAGGGTGCGTCGCCCAGGCGCAGATGACGCTGTTGCCGTTCAAGCAGGTCGACGTGTTCACCGGCAGACCGTTCTTCGGCAACCCGGTGGCGGTGGTGATCGGCGCCGACCGCCTCGAGACGGTGCAGATGCAGCGCATCGCCGCGTGGACCAATCTTTCCGAGACGACGTTCCTGCTCGGGCCCACGCAGGCCGGCGCCGACTACCGGCTGCGCATCTTCACCCCGCGCCAGGAGCTGCCGTTCGCGGGGCATCCGACGCTCGGCAGCGCCCACGCCGCGCTCGAGAGCGGCTTCGTGAAAGCTAGGAACGGCAAGCTGAGGCAGGAATGCGGCGCGGGTGTCCTCGATCTGGCGCTCGAGGAGCGGCGCATCTTTGTGCGTGCACCGGCGCCCAAGATTTCGCCCGCGGCGGCGCCTCTTTTCGGGACCTCGCGCGCGCTGCGCGTGGACGTCGGGCCGGTGTGGATCGTCGTCGACCTGGGTGATGCCGGCACGGTGGATGAGCTCGCCCCCGACATGACGGCCATTGCCGAGCTGAGCGACTCGCTCGACGCGAGCGGCGTCACGGTGTTCGGCCGGACCGGGCAAAAGGAGGAGCCGATTCACGTACGCTCGTTCGCCCCCGCGCATGGCATCCCCGAGGACCCGGTGTGCGGGAGCGGGAACATATCGGTCGCCGCTTTCCTGCGCGAGACGGGGCTGTTGAAGGAGCTCGGCGCTTCCTACACTGCGCGCCAGGGCATGCAGGTCGGGCGCGACGGGCGCGTGGCGGTGCGCGTGACGCCGGATGCGATCGAGATCGGCGGCGAGGCGGTGACCTGCGTGGACGGGACGCTGCGCGTCGCCTGAATCGCTGTGTTGACAACGTCTACACACTGCGGGACAATCCCCGCCGATCCGCTCGGGATGCCTACGAAGCGTCCTGGCGGTTGGCATCTTGAGAAAGGAATCGATCATGGCTGCCGCTGTCGCTGCGCGCGAGACCACCATCAACCTGCGTGCCCCTGCCGCGCAGCGCGCGCTCATTGACCGGGCCGCGGAGGTGCAGGGCAAGAGCCGGACCGACTTCATGCTCGAAGCCGCTTGCGAGAAGGCACAGCAAGTGCTGCTCGACCGCACCGTGTTCGCGCTCGATACCAGGCGCTTCCGCCGCTTCGTCGAGCTCTTGGACGCGCCGGTCGACACCCACCAGGCGCTGACCCGGCTGCTCGCCAAGCGCGCGCCTTGGGAGCGGTAAAGAGCCCTGCCGCGCTCTGCGCGCCGGCCTCTCTCTCCGACGCGCACCGACTCGACGCCTTCCGCTGCAGCGAGCCCGATCTCGAGATCTGGCTCAAGCAGCGCGCCCGCAAGAACCAGCTCGAAGGGGCTTCCAGGACATTCGTCGTCTGCGCAGGCGATGAGGTCGTGGGTTATTACTGCCTCGCCGCAGGCGCCGTGATGCATGAGAAGGCCCCGGGCAGCATCCGACGCAACATGCCCGACCCGATCCCTGTCGCGATCCTCGGGCGACTTGCCGTTCACGCCGATTGGCAAGGCCAGGGGATCGGCCCCGGGCTCCTGAAGGACGCGATCGTGCGCACGATGCGCCTTGCCGAGGAGATGGGAATCAGGGCCCTGCTTGCGCACGCCCTGCACGACGGGGCCAAGCGGTTCTATTTGCACCACGGGTTCATCGAGTCGCCGATCGCAGCGCTCACCGTGATGCTGAACATCGCCAGGCTCGCGAAGGCGAAGTAACCAGGATCCTTGCGCGCCGCGCCCGCGGCATGCCCGGGCTGCCCCGGCGCGCCAGCCCCGTGACCGGTCACGGGGCCGGTGAAGAGCTTCGCCTTCGATGCCGTGGGCTCGACGCTGGCGATGGTCTGAACAGCTACACCTACGACACCCGGGGAAGGATGGTGCAGGCGGTGAGCACCCTGGGCACCACCAGCTACCAGGTCAACCCCCTGGGACAGAGAGTGCGCAAGACCAACAGCGCAGGGGACACGGTCGTCCACTACGACACGCGAGGACGGCTGATCGCCGAGACCGATCCGGGAGGCGCGTTGAAGCGCGAGCTCATCTACCTCGGGGACATTCCCGTGGGCGCGGTGCAGTGAGGAGCCGGCCATGAAAAGACTCCTCGCCTTCGCCCTCCTCGCCTCTCTCCAGGCCCACGCCCAGACGGAGATCATCCTCGACAACGGAACAGCCGCCTTCACCATCCCGGCCTGGCTCGCCAGCTTCACCGCCTCACGCTTGAACTCAGCGCTGTATCGCTTCCTTTGCATCGCACACCTCCGATATCATCTTCCCACCTATCGAAAGTGTCCGGAATACCGAGGCGATGCCACTTCGTGGCCCCTGACCTCATGAGCGGCTTCTTCTCGCAGCCGTACTGGGTTGCTGTGCTGGTGATCGCATACCTCATCGCGCCGATATTGAATCGTTACATCAAGCGCTGGTGATGGGATGAAGAAACGCTCGCACCCCGGGAAGAAGAAGGCAAAGAAGGGCTTCAAGAAATCCAAGGGCCGCGGCTGGCGAGAAGCGGCCCCACTCGTTTAGACAGCTCCGGGGGTGTTTATAAGTGTAATCCCGGCGAGTTGAGGGATATCCACGGCGCCTAGGCGTTGCGGGCCCGTGCCGCCGTGGTCCTGAGCGGCTAGAATCCCGCCATGCATGCCTGCACCGCCGTCATCGAGCATTGCCCGCACACCAAGCTCTACGTTGCCCACGTTCCGGGCCTCCCCGGTGCGCACAGCCAGGGAGCGACGCTCGACGAGCTGCAGGTCAATCTGCGCGAAGTGATCGAGATACTGCTTGAGGACGGCAAACCGAAGTCCTTGGGTAAACGCCCGGAGAAACGCCCATGATGCTGACCGCCGTATTGCTGCCCGCTCCCGAAGGGGGTTTCACCGCCTTGAATCCCGAGACCGGCTCCACCTCCCAAGGCGAGTCGATCGAGGAGGCGATCGCCAATCTGCGCGAGGCAACGGAGCTGTATCTGGAAGAGTTTCCTCTCGCGAGCGCTGGTCAACCTCTGATTACGACCTTCCAAGTCTCCGAGCATGCCTAAGCTGCCCCGGGTCTCCGGGGCCGACGTGGTGAGGGCGCTCGGGCGCCTTGGATTCGTGGTGGCCCGTCAGCGCGGCAGTCACATCGTGTTGCGCAGGGGCTCGAGCGGCTGCGTGGTGCCCAATCACCGCGAACTGAAGACCGGCACGCTTGCCGGCGTCCTGAAGCAGGCGGGTGTCTCAGTCGACGACTTTATCGAGGCGCTCCGCTGATGGCGCCGCACTCTCATCGGTAAGCACGCCTTCGACAAGGAAACGGGGCTTCAGAAGTGGCCCCACTCGTTTAGACAGCTCCGGGGGTGTTTATAAGTGTAATCCCGGCGAGTTGAGGGTTATCCACGGCGCCGCGCGCGTGGCGCATGCGCGCCCTACTCGACCTTGCAGGCCTCGTCGAACGTCAGCCGTGGATTGCGCGGAAAGATCTTCGCCGGATCGGCCTTGCCAAGATTGATGAGGAAGTTCGACTTCCAGCGACCGTCGGAGAAAAAGGCGGCGTCCACCTTTGCATTGTCGAATCCCGACATCGGCCCGCAGTCCACGCCCAGCGCACGCGCCGCGATGATGAAGTAGGCGCCCTGCAGCGAGCCGTTGCGCAGCGCCACGCGGTCCACCATCGCCTTCTTGTCCTCGCCCTCGAAACCGTCCTTCGCCTTCGGATTA
>JAABQT010000184.1 GCA_011391295.1 Betaproteobacteria bacterium | reverse complement strand
CGAATTGCCGGGGAATAGCCGGAAGTAGCCCTTGGGCGGCTCCTCGTTGAAGTCCTCCCGCTCGATCCACAGCTCGCGCGAGAACGGGATGAGGCGCTTTCCCCACTCCGGCTTCTGGGGATGATTGGGCGCGAACAATTCCTCGGAGGCGCCCTCGGGATAGTTCGTGATCAGGAGCTTGAGCGGGTCGAGCACGGCGATGCGCCGCGGAGCGACCTCGTTCAGGTGCTCGCGCATGCAGTCTTCCAGAATCGAGAACTCGATCGTCTGGTTGGCCTTTGACACGCCGATGCGCTCGGCGAACGCGCGAAAACCTTCCGCCGTATAGCCGCGGCGCCGCGCCCCGGCCAAGGTCGGCATGCGCGGATCGTCCCAGCCGTCCACGTGGCGTTCCTCGACCAGCTGGAGGAGTTTGCGCTTGGACAGGACGACGTGCGTCAGGTTGACGCGCGCGAACTCGATCTGCTGGGGCAGGGGACGCTTCAGCAACCCGCCGTCGGCGAGCTTGTTCAGCAGCCAGTCGTAGAACGGCCGCTGGTCCTCGAACTCCAGCGTGCACAGCGAATGGGTGATGCCCTCGACCGCATCCTCGATCGGGTGTGCGTAGGTGTACATCGGGTAGATGCACCACTGGTCCCCGGTGCGGTGATGCGTCGCGCGCTTGATCCGGTACAGGGTCGGATCGCGCATGTTGATGTTGGGCGAAGCCATGTCGATTTTCGCCCGCAGCACATGCGCCCCATCGGCGTGCTGTCCGTCCCGCATCTCGCGAAACAGCGCCAGGTTGTCGTCGATCTTCCGCTCGCGATCAGGACTGTTGGTCCCCGGCTCGGTAAAGCTGCCGCGGTTGAGCTGCACCTGCTCGGCCGACTGGCTGTCCACGTAGGCATGGCCCTCGGAAATCAGCAGTTCCGCCGCCTGGTACATGAAATCGAAGTAGTCCGAGGCGTATAGCGCGGTGCCGTAATCGAAGCCCAGCCATTTCACCGTTTCGAGGATGGATTCGACGTACGCCTCTTCCTCTTTCTCCGGGTTGGTGTCGTCGAAGCGCAGGTTGCACCTCCCGCCGTACAGCTGCGCCAGGCCGTAGTTCAGCACGATGGCTTTCGCATGCCCGAAATGCAGAAACCCGTTGGGTTCCGGCGGGAACCGCGTGACAACGTTCTTGTGCTTCCCCGAGGCGAGATCCGCCTCGATGATGGTCTTGATGAAATTCGAAGTGGAGGGCGGCTGGGGCTTGTTCACGAAATCGATTCTAACGGCGCTTCGCCTACCAGACGGTCTGCAGCCGGGGAAAGCGGCGCAGCCGCGCGTCCGCGGTCACCAGCCTCGCGCCCAGGGCCAGCGCGGTTGCCGCGATGATCCGATCGGCCGGATCGCCGGGCGCCGATGCGTCGAAAGAGCCGGCCAACACGGCGATTTCAGCCGTGACGGGCAGCACTTGCAGTTCCGGAAGCCGCGCGAGGTCCTCGCACCACCGATCCAGCGGAACTCCCAGCGCAAGGCGGCCGCGGCGCACCGCGGTGGAAATTTCGAGCAAGCTGACCGCCGACGCCCGCAGGAGTCCATCGGCCTGCGCCGAACGGATCGCGCGCTTTGCCCGCGCCGAAAGTGGTTTGCTGCCGCTGGCCCACCAGACGAGGACGTGGGTATCGAGGACGATCAACGGTTCATGTCCCACTCTTCCGGCGCCAGCACCGGATCGAGCGGGTCGTCATACCGCAGCACGCTCCCCTTAAGCCGGGCCCGGGCGGCGGCGGCCTCGTCCCTGGATGCCACGGGCGGCGCGATCTCCGCGATCACCTTGCCTCTCGAAGTGACCCGCAGCCGCTCGCCGCCCCGCACCCTGGCAAGGTACTCGGGCAGTTTCTGCCGCAATTCGGTGACTTTGACGGACTTGGGCATGGCGCTCAGTGTACAGATAGAGTGTACACATCGTGCGCACCGGCCTCAAGCCAGCGCCGCATTGGCGGTCGGCCAGCCGGGCGAGCCCGCACCGGGTAACATGCGCAAGCCATGAAAGCCGTCGGCTTCTACAAGCACCTGCCCATCGACCACCCCGAGTCGCTGCTCGACCTCGAGGTCGAAGCGCCGCAGGCCAGCAATCGCGACCTGCTGGTCGAAGTGAAAGCGGTGTCGGTGAATCCGGTGGACACCAAGCGCCGCGCCGCCGGCGCGAAGCCCGGCCCGGAGCTCAAGATCCTGGGCTACGACGCCGCGGGCGTGGTGGCCGCGGTCGGGCCGCAGGTCCAGTGGTTCAAGCCCGGCGACAAGGTGTACTACGCGGGCAGCAACCAGCGCCCGGGTACGAACAGTCAATTGCATCTGGTGGACGAGCGGGTCGTGGGCCACATGCCCTCCAACCTGTCGTTCGCCGAAGCGGCGGCGCTGCCGCTCACCACCATCACCGCCTGGGAGGCGATGTTCGATCGCATGGGGGTGTCGAAATCCGGCGCCGACGCGGGCAAGCGCCTGCTGGTTCTCGGCGGCGCGGGCGGCGTGGGCTCGATCGCCATCCAGTTGGCGAAGAAGCTGGCGCGCCTCAAGGTGATCGCCAGCGCCTCGCGGCCGGAGTCGATCGCCTGGGTGAAGAAGCTGGGCGCCAATGCAACCGTGGACCACACCAAGCCGCTGCCGGAGCAGTTGGCCGCCCTGGGCGTGCCGGAGGTGGATTACATTTTCTGCTGCAGCAATACCGAGCAGGTGTTTGCCCTGCTGCCCCGGCTGATCGTGCCGCAGGGCCGCATCTGCTCGATCGTGCGCATGGCCGGGCCGGTGGACCTGTCGCTGCTGCAGGAAAAGAGCGTGAGCTTTTCCTGGGAAGGGATGTTCACGCGCTCGACGTTCCAGACCCCCGACATGGAAGCGCAGCATGATCTCCTGGAAGACGCCGCCGGGCTGCTCGAATCCGGTGCGCTGGTGACCACCTTCACGGAGAACCTGGGCAAGATCTGCGCCGCCAACCTGAAGCAGGCGCACCAGCGCATCGAGCAGGGGCACATGATCGGCAAGCTGGTACTGGAAGGTTTCTGACCGGTTTGACTTGCGTCAAGCCGCGAGTCGCGGCAAGGAGTACAGCTTAGGCGTCGACTTCCCGCAAGGAACGCCGCCGTGAGCCCCGCCGCCCCGATCCGCACCCCGACCGAACTCTACGCCCACGCCATCGCCATCGAGCGCGAAGCGGCCGAGCGCTATGCCGAATTCGCGCAGCGCATGTCGGACCTGGGCGACGAGAACGTGGCGGCGCTGTTCCGCCAGCTCGCGGTATTCGAGGCCGAGCACCTCGACACGCTGGAGGCGAGGACCGCGGGCCTGGAGGTGCCGCGCATCGCGCCCGGGGAGTACGCGTGGCTCGACACCAGTGCGCCGGAAACCGCGGCGCGCGAACTCGTGTTCCGCCTGCTCACCCCGCGCCAGGCGCTGGCCATCGCCCTGGACGCCGAGCGCCGCGCGCAGCAGTTTTTCGCCGACGTGCGCGCCACCGCCACCGACCCGGCGCTGCGCGCACTGGCGCAGGAAATGGCCACCGAGGAGCAGGGGCACATCGCCATGGTGGCGCAGGCGATCGCGCGCACCCCCGAAGGGCGCGTCGATTGGGCCACCGTGTTCGGCAAGTAGTCCGGAGCTTGCCCGCGCCTGTTCTGGACTGTATAGTCCAGAACCATGGCCCGCCCGCGCGAATTTGATCCCAGCCAGGTCCTCGAGCAGGCGACGCGCGTGTTCTGGGCGCGCGGCTTCGAGCAGGCCTCGCTGGACGATCTGTGCGGGGCCACCGGCCTCAACCGCTCCAGCCTGTACGCCGCCTTCGGCGACAAGCGCGACCTGTACCTGCAGTCCCTCGTCCGGTATGAGAAAGGTTCCGTCGAGCGCATCCGCAAGGTGTTCGAGGGCAAGCCGGTGCGGCAAGGGCTGCAGGACTTCCTCGACGGCCTGATCGATTCGATCGTTGCCGGCCCGGGCCGGCGCGGCTGCTTCATCGGCAACTGCGCGGCGGAAATGGCGCGCCTGGATCGCACTGCCGCCGCCCGGGTAAAGCAGAGCCTGGCGCGCATCGAAGAAA
>JAABQT010000018.1 GCA_011391295.1 Betaproteobacteria bacterium | reverse complement strand
GCCGTCCGGACTGATGCGCGGAGACACATTATAGCTCCCCTCGAAGGTCACCCGTTGCGCCTCGCCGCCAGCCGCAGGCATGCGATAGATCTGCGGGCTGCCGCCGCGATCCGAGGTGAAGTAGATCCACTGCCCATCGGGCGAAAAGTAGGGCTCGGTGTCGATGCCGCTGGAATTGCTGAGGCGGCGCGAATTGCTGCCGTCCGGATTGATCAGGTAGAGCTGAGAATTTCCGTCCCGCGACAGCGCCACCGCCAGCCGGGAACCGTCGGGCGACCAGGCCGGGGCCGAGTTCGAGCCCTTGAAGTTGGCGACGATGTTCTGCTTGGGCACCTCGACATCCTGCACGTAGACGATCGGCTTCTTGTTCTGGAACGAGACGTAGGCGATGCGTCGCCCGTTGGGCGACCAGGCCGGGGAGATGATCGGTTCTTCGGACACCAGCATCGCCTGCTCGTTGGCGCCGTCGGCATCGGCGATCTGCAACTCGAAGCGCGTGCCGCGCTTGACCACGTAGGCAATGCGCGTCGAGAACACGCCTTTCCCGCCGGTAAGCTTTTCGTAGATGTAGTCGGCGATGCGATGCGCGGTGGCGCGCACCTGCTCGCGCGTCATGGTGTAGGCGACGCCGCCGACCGCGACCTGCTTCACCACGTCGTGCAGCCGGAAACGCACCTCGAAGCGCCCGTCGGGGCGCGCCGCCACCGAGCCGAGCACCAGCGCGTCGGCAAGGCGCGACTTCCATTCGGCATAGTTGACGCTCGAGGCCTCGGTCGGCCGCGGCACGAGCACGGGCACTTCCAGGCCGCGGAACAGGCCGCTGCGTTCCAGATCGGCGCGCACCACGGAGGTGATCGATGCGCTCGCCCCGGCGGGCAGCGCGGCCTCGCCCAGGAACGGCGCGATGGCGATCGGCACGCGCTGCGCGCCCGCGCCGGTGATCTCGATCGAGAGCTGGGCGTGGGCGGAGCACGCGGCGAGAGACAGCAGGGTTGCCGCGAGCAGAGTTCTCATCGGGCCGATTATATTTCAGTCCTTGGGGCGGAACGTCAGCTTCAGCTCGCGCTGAAACAGCGTCGGACTGTCGGGCTTAGGCAACGGCGAGGATTTCAGGATCGCGCGCAGCACGGCGTCGTCGTAGGCGGCATGACCGCTGGAAATGACGAGCTTTGCCTGCAGCACCTGTCCCGTCGGCAGCTGCGTGACCAGGATCAGCGCCTCGGGATCTCCCTGGATGTCCGGCGGCAGCACGATGTTGCCGCGCACCTTGCCGCGGATCCTCGAGACATAGGTATCCATGGCGCGATTGCGTGCCGCGGCCGCGTCGCGCGCCAGTTGCGCGCTGATCGTCTGGCGCTCGCGATCCGCGGCGAGCAGCTGCTGCTCGCGCGCGAGCTCTTCACGCAACAGCTGCTGCGCCAGCCGATCATCCGGCGGGGGCGGCGCGGGCTTCGCCGCCGGCTTGGGCGCGGGCTTGGGCGCGGGTTTGGGCCTGGGCTCGGGTGCCGGCCTGGGCTTCGGCTTGGGCTTGGGCTGCGCCTTGATCGCGATGTCCGGCTTCTCGATGCGCGGTTCGGGCTTGGGTTGCGGCGCAGGTTGCACGACCGGGGCGGGCTTGGGCGGCGCGGGCGCGACCTGCGGTGGTGGCGGGGGCGGCGGCGCCCAGAGCTCCACGGTGACCACGTCGGGTGCGTGGCTCTGCCAGCGCACCCCCAGCATCAGCGCCGCGACGAGCAGCACGTGCACCGCGACCGCGAGCGCGAATGCAGGCGTGAGGTCTTCCTCGCGCCGCAGCTCGAGATACGGCCCCGCCAGGGCCGCCTTCATTGCGCCGGTTTCACCAGCAGGCCGACGCGGCGCACCTGCTGCTTGTGCAATTCGTCCATCACCTGCAGCACGGCCTCGTAGCGCACGTCCTTGTCGGCCGCGATCAGCACCGGTTGCTGCGGAGTCTTCTTCTGGCGCTCGCGGATCACGCGCGCCAGTTCGCTGCGCTGCACGCGCCGTTCGTCCGTAATCGCGCCCCTGGCGTCGCGGCTGCGGATGGTGATCGTGCGATCGGCCTGCACCACCACCTCGAGCGGCGACAGCGGAGCAATGGTGGCCTTGGACACCGAAGGCAGGTCGATGACCCCCGGGGTCACCAGCGGCGCGGTCACCATGAAGATCACGAGCAGCACCAGCATCACGTCGACGTAGGGCACGATGTTGATCTCGTGCATCGGCGCGCGCCTGCGGTGCAGGGCCGGCATGGCTACTTCACCGCTTGCCTGTGCAGGATGTTCGAGAACTCCTCCATGAAGCTCTCGAAGCGGATGGACAGCCGGTCGATCTGGTGCGAATAGCGGTTGTACGCCACCACCGCGGGAATTGCGGCAAACAGCCCGATGGCGGTCGCCACCAGTGCCTCGGCAATGCCCGGCGCGACTTGCGCGAGTGTCGCCTGCTGCATGTTCGCCAGGCTCCTGAACGCGTGCATGATGCCCCACACCGTGCCGAACAGGCCGACATAGGGGCTCACCGAGCCGGTCGAGGCGAGAAATGCCAGGTGGCGCTCGAGGTGGTCCATCTCGCGCTGGTAGGTGGCACGCATCGCGCGCCTGGCGCCATCCACCAGGTCGCTCGCCTCGCTGGTGCTGCGCTGGTTGCGCAGCTTGGTGAACTCGCGCATCCCGGCCTCGAAGATGCGCTCCTGGCTGCCGATGGTGTGCCGGTTGTTGACCGCGCCCTGGTAGAGAAGATTGAGGTCGCCGCCGCCCCAGAACTCGCGCTCGAACTGCTCGGTCTGCACGCGCGCGCGGCGGATCGCGAACCATTTGCTGAAAATGAACATCCAGGACAGGAATGACACCGCGATCAGCAGCAGCATCACCGCTTTCACCACCAGGCTCGCGCCGAGGATCAGGGTCCAGATGTCGAGGTCGGTGGTCACGTTCATGTGTTCAGGGGCCCAGGTAGTTGTGCGGCGAGCGCCGCCGGGATGGCGGCGGGCCTGAAGTCCTCGCACCGCACGCACGCCGCTTGGACTGGCGCTTCGGCCATCGGTTCCGCGCCGCGCAGCGCGCGCTGCTTCAGCATGAGGTAGGCGCGCTCGCGCTATAACGGGCGATTGTAGATCGGAACCGCCCTAGCCGCGTCCGCCGGGCCCAAGCAAGTCGTGCATGCCCGACGGCGCAACCAGGCCGAAATGCCGGTACGCGGCGAGCGTAGCGACGCGCCCGCGCGGCGTGCGCTGCAGGTAGCCCTGCTGGATCAGGAACGGCTCGAGCACGTCCTCGATGGTGTCGCTCTCCTCGCCGATGGCATGCGCCAGGTTCTCCACGCCCACCGGTCCGCCGCCGAATTTTTCCATCACTGCCAGCAGGAGCTTGCGGTCCATCACGTCCAGGCCGAGCGTGTCCACGTCGAGCATCTTGAGCGCGGCGTCCGCGACGCTCTCGGTCACCGCGCCCTCGGCCTTGACCTGCGCGTAGTCGCGCACGCGGCGCAGGAGTCGATTGGCGATGCGCGGCGTGCCGCGCGCGCGGCGCGCGATCTCGGCGCCGCCTTCGGCCGCCAGATTCACCTGCAGCAGCCCCGCCGAGCGGCGCACGATGGTGCAGAGCTCGGTCTCGCTGTAGAACTCGAGCCGCGCGACAATGCCGAAGCGATCGCGCAGGGGATTGGTGAGCATCCCGGCGCGCGTGGTGGCGCCGACCAGCGTGAACGGCGGCAGGTCGAGCTTGATCGAGCGCGCCGCGGGTCCTTCGCCGATCATGATGTCGATCTGGTAGTCCTCGAGCGCCGGGTACAGAATCTCCTCGACCACCGGCGAGAGGCGGTGGATTTCGTCGATGAACAGCACGTCGCGCGGCTCGAGGTTGGTGAGCAGCGCGGCGAGATCTCCGGGGCGCTCGAGCACCGGCCCCGAGGTCTGGCGCAGGTTCACGCCCATCTCGCGCGCGATGATGTGCGCCAGCGTCGTCTTGCCCAGGCCCGGGGGGCCGAACAGCAAGACGTGATCCAGCGCCTCGCTTCTGCCGCGCGCGGCCTGGATGAAGATCTCCAGCTGGCCGCGAATCTTGGCCTGACCGACGTAGTCTGCGAGCCGGGCAGGCCTGAGCGAGCGTTCGATCTGCTCTTCCTGCGCCGAAGCCGGGGCTGCGGCGATCAGGCGCTCGGTCTCGATGGCCATGACCGGATTTTGCCAGACCCGGGCACTTTTCCCCTTGCCGATATTGCAGCGCGAGATTACGATTTCGGGGTGCACGCACTCACCCTTGCCGCCGCGGCAGCCCTCGCCGCCGCCGCCTGGGCCCCGGCCAGCATCGCCCAGGACTCCTCGAACGGCTGGTACCTCGGGTCCGGTCTGCTCCCGGTTGCGCCCCGGCCGTTGCTGAGCGGCCCGGCCAGTCCCGTCGAGCCGCGTGATTTTGTGGACCCCGTCTACCAGCAATTCGGCGGCTTTCGCTTCACCCGGACCTGGAGCCTGGATTTCGGCTACACGGGCGGCAACCGCCCAGGCGCAGGCGACGGCTCGATACAGGCGAATGCGTGGACCTTCTCGGGCACGGGGTTGCTGCCAATCACCAAGTCTTTCTCCCTGCAGGGACGGCTGGGACTAGCCCTGCCCACGGCGGAATTCTCGCTCTCCTCGGCAGCTGGCGCCCTGTCCTCGCTTGCCGGCGCCGGGAGTGGCGCGGAGGGTATCCGGCATCGCATGAACATGCTGTGGGGCGTCGGGGGCCAGTACGAATTCAACCCCAGCGTCGGGCTACGCCTGGACTACAACAGTCGGTACGCCGATGACACGGGCTACAGCCGCGCGCGCACCGACCTGTGGTCGATCAACGCCGTCGTTCGCTTCTAGCGCGCGTCAGGACTTCGCCAGCGCCTTGAGCGCTGCGCGGATGCCTTCGGCGACGGGCAAGCCCGGTGGCAAGCCCTTCAGCGAGGCCAGCGCCTCTTTCTCGCTGTAGCCCAGCCCGAGAAGCGCGTTGAGCACGTCGGAGGCTCCCGCGGTAGCAGGCCTGGCATCGGCGAGCTTGCCCTTCAGTTCCAGCAGCAGCCGCTCGGCTGTTTTCTTGCCGACGCCGGGGATCTTCGTCAACCGGGAGGACTCCTGCTGCGCCACCGCCTGGGCCAGCTCGGGCACCGACAGCCCTGAAAGCACGGAAAGCGCGGTGCGCGCGCCCACACCCGAGATTTTCAGCAACTGGCGGAACACACCGCGCTCCTCCAACGTGCCGAATCCATACAGCGCCTGCGCATCCTCGCGCACCACCATGTGGATGTGCAGCGTCACCGCCTCACCCGTGGCGGGCAGGTTGTAGAAGGTGCTCATCGGCACGTCGATCTCGTAGGCCACGCCATTGCAGTCCACCATCACCTGCGGCGGATGCTTGGCGGCGAGCTTGCCGGAAAGCCGGCCGATCACCCCAGCCTCCCGCGCTTCATGCGCAGCCCGCGTACCTGCAATGCGCCGAATCTGGCGCCGTGCGCGTGGCAGATGGCACACGCCAGCGCGTCGGCCGCGTCCGCACCTGGCATTCCGGGCAACGCGAGCAGCCGCTTCACCATGTGCTGGACCTGTTCCTTTTTCGCGTGGCCGTTGCCGACCACCGCCTGCTTGACCTGCAGCGCAGTGTACTCGGCGACCGGCAGCCCCGCGAGCACCGCGGCGCAGATCGCAGTGCCGCGCGCCTGGCCGAGCGCGAGCGTCGATTGCGGATTGACGTTGACGAACACCTTCTCCACCACCACTTCGGCGGGCCGGTACGTGGCGATGATTTCGTTCAGTCCGTCGAGCAGCGTCTTCAGGCGCGCGGCCAGCTCGCCACGGCCTGATTTCACGCAACCGCTGGCGATGTAGGCCAGACGCTGGCCGTTCTTGTCGATGACACCGAATCCCGTGACCTGCAGCCCGGGATCGATGCCCAGAATCCTCACGCGTCCTCGAGCACCGCGGTGGTGTACACGTCCTGAACGTCGTCCAGGCCCTCCAGCGCATCGAGCAGGCTGCGCATGCGCTGCGCATCGCCGCCCGCCAGCACGCTGTCGTTGACCGGCTTCATGGTGACTTCCGCCAACTCCGGCTTGAGCGCGGCCTTTTCCAGCGCCGCCTTGACGCCGAGAAAGGCGCCGGGCGCGCACAGCACCTCGATCGAGCCGTCCTCGTTCGCCACCACGTCCTCTGCACCGGCGTCCAGCGCCGCCTCCATGACCTTTTCTTCGCTCGCCCCGGGCGCGAACACGAACAGCCCGCAATGCTTGAACATGAAACCCACCGAGCCGTCCGAGCCGAGGTTACCGCCATTCTTGGTGAAGGCGTGGCGCACCTCGGCCACGGTGCGCGTGCGGTTATCGGTGAGGCAATCGGCGATCACCGCCGCGCCGCCCGGGCCGTAGCCCTCGTAGCGCGCCTCTTCATAAGTCACGCCTTCGAGTTGCCCGATGCCGCGCTTGATGGCGTTCTGCACGCTGTCCTTGGCCATGTTCGCCTCGCGCCCCTTGTCCATCGCCAGGCGCAAGCGCGGATTCGTATCGGGATCGCCGCCGCCCATCTTCGCCGCCACCGTGATTTCCTTGATCAGGCGCGTGAACACCTTGCCCTTTTTGGAGTCCGCCGCAGCCTTGCGGTGCTTGATATTCGCCCATTTGCTGTGGCCTGCCATGTGATAATTTTACCGTCATGGCCACATCCCTCCTCGTCGCGAAAAGCGACAAGACCGAGTTGTTCCTGCTTCCCGCCTTTGCGAACCGCCACGGACTCATCACCGGCGCGACCGGCACCGGCAAGACCGTGACGCTGCAGACGCTCGCCGAGCAGTTCTCGCGTGCGGGCGTGCCGGTGTTCCTGGCCGACGTCAAGGGCGACCTGTCGGGCATGGCCAAGGCGGGGGGTAGCCACCCCAAGGTCTCCGAGCGTGCGAAGAACCTGAAGCTCGAACTCCGGTACGAGCCCTGCCCGGTGGTGTTCTGGGATGTGTTCGGCAGGAGCGGGCATCCGGTGCGTGCGACCGTGTCGGACATGGGCCCGCTGCTGCTGGCGCGCATGCTGGCGCTGAACGATACGCAGGAAGGCGTGCTGAGCCTCGCGTTCAGGATCGCGGACGATGCCGGACTGCTGCTGCTCGACATCAAGGACCTGCGCGCCATGCTGCAGCACGTGGGCGAGCATGCCGCGCAGTTCACGACGCAGTACGGCAACGTCTCCGCGGCCTCGATCGGCGCCATACAGCGCGGGCTGCTGACGCTGGAAACCCAGGGCGCGGACCGCTTCTTCGGCGAGCCGATGCTCAACATCGCCGACCTGATGCAGGTCGAGGGCGGCAAGGGCGCGGTCAACATCCTCGCCGCCGACCAGCTGATGAATTCCCCCAAGCTCTACGGCACGTTCCTCCTCTGGATGCTGGCGGAACTGTTCGAGCAACTGCCCGAAGTCGGCGACGTGGAAAAGCCCAAGCTCGTCTTCTTCTTCGACGAGGCGCACCTGCTGTTCGACGACGCGCCCCGGGCGCTGCTCGACAAGATCGAGCAGGTGGTCCGGCTGATCCGCTCCAAGGGCGTGGGCGTGTACTTCGTGACGCAGAACCCGCTCGACATCCCGGAAGCGGTGCTCGGGCAGCTCGGCAACCGGGTGCAGCACGCGCTGCGCGCCTTCACTCCGAAGGACCAGAAGGCGGTGAAGTCCGCCGCCGAGACCATGCGCCCCAACCCGAAGCTGAAGATCGAGCAGGCGATCACCGAGCTCGGCGTGGGCGAGGCGCTGGTGAGCCTGCTGGACGAAAAGGGCCGTCCGGGCGTCACCGAGCGCGCGTTCGTGGTGCCTCCGGGAAGCCGGCTCGGCCCGCTCTCGGAATCGGAACTGAGGGCGGCCATCGCCTCCTCGCCGGTCGCGGGCCACTATGAGAAGGCGGTGGACCGGGAATCGGCCTACGAGAAGCTCACGGCGCGCGCCGAGCAGGTGGCGCAGGAGCAGGCGGCGGCAAAACCGAAGGAGAGCAGCGCCGCCTCCGACATCCTGTTCGGCAAGACCGGGCCGCGCGGCGGCCGGCAGTCGCAGGGCCTGTTTGAAGCGATGGCGAAGAGCGCAGCACGCACCGTGGGCTCGCAGGTAGGGCGCGAGCTCATCCGCGGGGTCCTCGGCTCCCTGCTCGGCAAGCGCCGTTGAATCCTGCGGCTTATCGCGGTTGGGGGCTGCTGTTCGCCCTGGGGGGAACAGTGGCGTTCGCCTTCCGCCCGGTCCTGATCAAGCTGGGCTACGAGGCCGCGCCCGTCAGCGCGACGACGCTGCTGTTCCTGCGCATGTCACTGTCGCTGCCATTCTTCGCCGCGGTGGCGTGGTGGATGAGGCACGAGCCTCCGATCGCGCGCCGCGACTGGGCGGGCATCGTCGGCCTGGGCTTCCTCGGCTACTACCTCGCGAGCCTGCTCGATTTCGTCGGCCTGCAGTACGTACCGGCAGGCCTCGGGCGCCTGATCATGTTCCTCTATCCGACGCTGGTGGTGATCCTGTCGGCTTTGTTTCTCGCCAAGCGGCCCACGCAGCGCGAGCTGATTTCACTCGGCTTGACCTACGCAGGGATTGCATTGGTGCTTTCGCAGCGCCTCGGCGCAACCCCCGAGCACCGGCTGTTCCTGCTCGGCGCGGCGCTCATTTTCGGCTCCGCCATGTGCTACGCCGTATACCTGGTGACCGGCAGCCAGCTGATCAAGCGCATCGGCTCGATGCGCTTTACCGCCTACACGATGATGATCTCGACCGTGCCGGCCGTGGTGCAATTCGCCCTGCTCGAGAGCCCGGCGGCGCTGGAGCTGCCCCGGATCGTGTGGCTGTATGCGATTCTTCTGTCGACGGCGTGCACGGTGCTGCCGGTGTTTCTGGTGGCAGAATCGCTGAAACGCATCGGCGCCAATCATTTCGCGCTCATCGGCGCGCTCGGGCCGGTGACCACCGTGCTGGCGGATTTCGTGCTGCTCGACGGCGCGCTCACGCCGACCCAGCTCCTCGGCGGCTCGCTGGTGATCATGGGAGTATTGCTGGTTACGCTAAAGAAAGGGTGAATGCCATGGATCTGGGAATCAAGGGCAAGAACGCGCTGGTCTGCGCGGCATCGAAGGGCCTCGGCAAAGGCTGCGCGCTGGCGCTGGCGCGCGAGGGCGTGAACCTCGTCATCACCGCGCGCGGCAAGGAGGCGCTCGAGGCGACCGCGGAGGAAATCCGCAAGGCGACCGGCGCCAAGGTGGTGGCGGTGGCCGGCGACATCACCACCGCCGAAGGCCGCGCGCAGGCGCTTGCCGCCTGCCCGAACCCGGACATCCTCGTCAACAACGCCGGCGGCCCGCCGCCCGGCGATTTCCGCAACTGGTCGCGCGAGGACTGGATCAAGGCGATCGACGCCAACATGCTCACGCCGATCGAGTTGATCAAGGCGACGGTGGACGGCATGATCGCGCGCAAGTTCGGCCGCGTCGTCAACATCACCTCCGCCGCGGTGCGCATGCCGATTCCGGAACTGGGACTGTCGAACGGCGCGCGCACCGGCCTGACGGGCTTCATCGCCGGACTGTCGCGCCAGACCGTGCAGCACAACGTGACCATCAATGCGCTGCTGCCGGGACCGTTCGACACCGACCGGCTGCGCGGCAACATGGAGTTCAACGCCAAGAAGCTCGGCAAGACCGCCGCCGAGCTGGCGAAAGTGCGTGCAGAGGCGAATCCCGCCAAGCGCTTTGGCACCATCGACGAGTTTGGCGCGGCCTGCGCGTTCCTCGCCAGCGTGCACGCGGGCTACATCACCGGGCAGAACCTGGTGCTCGACGGCGGTGCGTTTCCGGGAACCCTTTAGAAGGGATAAGGCGTCGCCTTGTCCTGGATCGTCACCCACTGCCACTGGGTGAATTCTTCCCAGTTGGCGACGCCGCCGTGGCGCCCGCCGTTGCCCGACGCCCCCCTGCCGCCGAACGGCACCCAGGGCTCGTCGGCAACCGTCTGGTCATTGATGTGGATGATGCCCGTCTTCAGCTTGGCGGTGAACGCCATGGCGCGCTCGACGGACTGCGTAATCACGCCGACCGATAACCCGTAGTCGGTCGCATTGTTGATTGCGATCGCCTGTTCGTCGGTATCGAAGGTGACGATGGAAAGTACCGGACCAAACACTTCCTCCGTGTACACGCGCATGTTGGGCGTGACATTTTCGAGGACCGTGGGACTGTAGAACAGCTTGTCGTAGGTGCCGCCGGCGCGCAGCACCGCACCCTTGGCGACGGCATCCTTGACGATACCGTCGATGCGCTCGAGCTGCCGGCTATTGATGATCGGCCCGAGGGCGCAGGGCCCTGCGCTTGGATCGCCGACGGGCAGGTTCTTCGCCTTGGCCACCAGGCGCTCGGTCAGGTCGCGCGCGATCTTGCGCTGCGCCAGCACCGTGCCCGTGGCCATGCAGATCTGGCCCTGGTGCAGGTAGGCGCCCCACGCCGCGCTGGAGGCGGCGACCTCCAGATCCGCGTCGTCGAGGACGATGGTGGAGTTCTTGCCGCCGAGCTCGAGCGTCACGCGCTTGAGGTGCCGGCTGGCAAGCTCGCCGACGCGCCTGCCCGCGGCTGTCGACCCCGTGAAAGAGATCATCGCGATGTCCGGGTCGGCGATCATTGCCTCACCGACCGCCGCATCGCCGGGCAGCACGTGCAGCAGGCCCGCGGGCAGCCCCGCGGCCTCGAACAGGCGCGCCAGCATGAACCCGCCGGTGACCGGCGTGCTCGGATCGGGCTTGAGCACCACGGCGTTGCCGAGCGCGAGCGCGGGTGCAACCGCGCGGCTGGAGAGAATCAGCGGCGCGTTGAACGGTGAAATCACACCGACCACCCCGTGCGGCACGCGCCGCGCGAAGCTCATGCGCTTGGGGCCGGAGGGCAGCATCACCCCAGGAGGCTGGGTGGCGATCGCAGCGGCTTCCAGCAGGATGCCGGTGACCATGTGCAGCTCGAAATCCGCCTTGGGCGGGATCGAGCCCGTCTCGCGCACGATCCAGGGGCGCAGTGAGTCGGCATGTGCCTCCAGGAGCTGCGCCGCGCGCCGCAGCACCGCCGCGCGCTGGTCCGCCGGCGTGTTCGCCCATTCGACCTGCGCCGCCGCAGCCGCCTGCGCGGATTCGCGCACATCGTCGGCATCGGCGAAGCCGACTTCCGTCAGCACCTTGCCGGTGGCGGGCTCGATCACCTCGCGCGTGCCGCCTTTGGCCATCTGCCAGCGGCCGGTGAACACCTTGCCTTTCCACGCGTTCTCGGCGGCGATGGTCACCGCGGTGGTCTGTTGCTGGGCCATGAAGAGTCCTCCGTTCCACGTCAATGTTCCGGGTTTGTGCTCGGCGCCAAGGTAGGCCGCGCGCAGGCGCTCCGACTTGAGCAGCTTGCCCGCCTGGCCCTTCATCACCACCACGCCGCGTTCGATCACGTACGCGCCCTCGGCGATCGCCATCGCTTTGGCGACATTCTGCTCGACCAGCAGGATGGTCACGCCGTCGTCGCGGATGCGCCGCACGATGCCGAGCAGCTCGTCGATCATCTTCGGCGCCAGCCCGAGCGAAGGCTCATCGAGCATCAGCAGGCTGGGCTTGCCCATCAGCGCGCGCCCCACGGCGAGCATCTGCTGCTCGCCTCCCGACATGGTGCCGGCGAGCTGCTCGCGCCGCTGCGCGAGCTTGGGAAAGAAATCGAACACGCGCGCCAGTCGCGCGCCGCGCTCGCCCCTGGGCAGCAGGTACCCTCCCAGCTCGAGGTTCTCGCGCACTGTCATCTGCGGGAACAGCTGGCGCCCCTCTGCCACCTGCGCCAGGCCGCGCGACACGATCGCCGCCGGCTCGAGCGGCAGCGGTTTGCCGTCGAACAGCACCGCGCCTTCGCGCGGGATCAGGCCCGACACCGCCTTCAGCAGCGTGGTCTTGCCTGCCCCGTTCGGGCCCACGATCACCGTAATCTCGCCGTCGGGTGCCTCGAGGTCCAGGTTCTGCAGGACACGGATCGGGCCGTAACCGGCGCTGAGCCCCTTGATCGACAGGCCACTCATGCCGCCATCCTTTGCGTGTCGCCTTCCTCGCCGAGATAGGCCTCGACCACCGCCGGATCGCGCGCGACCGAGCGCGGGTCGCCGTCCGCGATCTTCGCGCCCTGGTGCAGCACGGCGACGCGTTCGACGTAACTCATGAGGACGCGCACGGCGTGCTCGATCCAGATCACCGCAAGCCCAAGCTCGTCGCGCACGCGCCGGATCAGCTGCGCGGTTTTCTCCACTTCGGCATGCGTGAGGCCGGACGCCACCTCGTCCAGCAGCAGCACGCGTGGGCGCGCGCCGAGCGCCATGCCGATCTCGAGCAACCTTTGGCGGGACGGCGTGAGCCCGCCCGCCGGCACGGACGCCACTGCCGCGAGCCCGAGGAAATCGAGGATCGCGAACGGATCGTCGAAGGCGTCGTGCGCATGCTGCCTGGTGCGCCCGGCGAACTCCAGGCCGAAGCGCACGTTGTCGACTGCGGACATCTCCTTGAACACGCGCGGCGTCTGGAACGTGCGCGCGACGCCGTGCGCGGCGTAGATGTGTGCCGATTTTCCCGTCAGGTCGTCGCCCGCGACCGCGATGCGGCCTGCCGTGGGGACCAGCACGCCCGAAAGCGTGTGAAAGAACGTCGTCTTGCCGGCGCCGTTCGGACCGATCACGCCGACCATCTCCCCGGCATGCACCTCGAGATCGACGCCGTCGACGGCGACGAGCCCGCCGAAGTGCACGGTGACGCCTTGCGCCGAGAGCAGGGCTTCACGCACCGCTTTTTCTCCAGCGCCAGCGCACGAGCAGTGACGCCAGTCCGCCCGGCAGGTACAGCACCAGCAGGATCAGCAGCAATCCGAGCAGGATCAGGAACAGGTAGGGAAACTGCAATCGCAGGAACTCGGTAAGCAGGCTGAACAGCACCGCGGACGCGACCGGCCCGATGATGGTCTGCGCGCCGCCCACCATGGCGATCAGCACGGTCTGGAAGCCGATGAACGGATTGAATACCGTGAGCGGGTCGATGTAGGTCCAGCGCATCGCCATCGCCGCGCCCAGCGCGCCCGCAAAGAACGCCGACAGCGAAAAAGCGGCGATCTTCGCGCGCCGGGTGTTGACGCCCAGGGTGCGCGCGCGCTCTTCGTCGGAGCCGATGCCGCGCAACGCCAGGCCCAGGCGGCTCGAGCGCACGGCAAGCGCCGTGATCACGGCGAGCGCCGCGAGCAGCAGCACCGTGTGATAGATGGTGACGGAATCGGGCGGCTCGGAAATGACGCGCCCGACGGTCCCCGCGTAGGCCTTCTCGTAGTAAGTGATGGCGTGGCGCACCAGTTCGCCGAGCCCGAAGGTAATGACCGCGAAATAGGCACCGCGCAAATGCAGCACGGCGGCGCCGACCAGCCCGGCGATCGCGGCCGCCACCAGGCCGCCGATCAGTACCGCGACACCATAGGGCAGCCCCTCGGCGCCCCAGGCAGTGACGTAGGCTCCCATGCCGAAAAACGCCGCGGTGGCGAGCGACAGGTAATTGGTCGCACCGCAGAACATGGCCCAGCTCACGGCAAGGCCAGCGTACATGAGGCAGGTCAGCGTCAGCGCCAGGGCGAAATCCGACACCAGCCAGGGCATCGCCGTGAGCGCGAGCGCCGTGAGCAGCGTGGCGAGCATCGAATCGCGCAGCGTCATCGGGCGAACAGTCCCTTCGGGCGCGCCAGCAACACCCCGATCAGCACCGAATAGGACAGCAGCATCTTGAGCGACGGGCT
>JAABQT010000183.1 GCA_011391295.1 Betaproteobacteria bacterium | reverse complement strand
GCGGTGGACATCCGCGACTACGCGGCGGTGGACGCGATGGCGCAGCGCATCTGGGACGAGTCCGGTCCGCTCACCGGCCTGGTCAACAACGCCGCGGGAAATTTCATCAGCCCGACCAAGGACCTGACGCCCAACGGCTTCAACGCCATCGCCAACATCGTGTTTCACGGCAGCTTCTACGTCACGCACTCGGTGGGCAAGCGCTGGATCGAGGGCGGGCACAAGGGCTCGGTGATTTCGATTCTGGTGACCTGGGTGTGGACCGGCTCGCCATACGTCGTGCCCTCGGCGATGTCCAAGGCCGGGCTGCACGTGATGACCAAGTCGCTCGCCGTGGAATGGGGCAAGCACGGCATCCGCCTCAACGCCATCGCGCCGGGCCCCTTTCCCACCGAAGGCGCCACCAAGCGCCTCAGGCCCGGTGCGAGCTTCGGGGAATCGTCCAAGGTGAATCCGATGCGGCGCGTGGGCGAGATGTCCGAACTGCAGAACCTTGCCACCTTCCTGATGGCCGACGGCTGCGAGTGGCTCACCGGCGAGACCATCGCCATCGACGGCGGCGGCTACCTCGCTACCGGCGCCTATTTCACGGAACTGGACAAGATGAGCGATGCCGACTGGATCAAGGCGCGCGAGCTGATCAAGGCGCAGAACGACAAGGACCGCGCCGGCCGGGCCGCCTGAGATGACGGACAAGCTCGCCGCGCGTCCCGCCGCCACGGTGCTGCTGCTGCGCGACGGCAGCCTGGGCCCCGAGGCCTTCCTCCTGCAGCGCACCAGGAGCGCGGCGTTCCTCGCCGGCGCTTACGTGTTCCCGGGCGGCGCGCTCGACAAGGCCGACGAGGACATCCGCGTGCTGCGCCGCGTCGCCGGCCTGTCGGACGCTGAAGCGAACGCGCGCCTCGGCGTGGAGGTCGGCGGACTGGGCTACTGGGTGGCGGCGGTGCGCGAGTGTTTCGAGGAGTCCGGCATCCTGCTCGCCGAAGGCGAGAGCGGGCGGCCGGTGGACGCGGCGCGCGCCGCGCAGCTCGCGCCCTACCGCTCCGCGCTGCACGCGGGCAAGCTGGCGTTCGCCGATTTTCTCGAGCGCGAGCGCCTGCTGCTGCGCGCGGGCGACCTGGCTTACTTCGGCCACTGGATCACCGCGCCGGGCCGCGCGCGGCGCTTCGACACGCGCTTTTTCCTCGCGCTGGCGCCCGCGGAGCAGGCGGGCTCGCACGACGGCAGCGAACTGATCTCGAGCCTGTGGCTGCGGCCGCAGGAGGCCATCGAGCGCGAGGCACGCGGCGAGTTGGAGCTGGTGTTCGCCACCAAGAACACGCTGGCGGACCTCGCGCGCTTCGCGCGCGCGCGGGACGCGCTCGAGCACGCGCGCGAGGCCGAGGTCGAGACCAACCGCGCCTGCTGGGCGCTGGGCCCCGACGGCGCGGCGTCGCTGTTCCGGCGCCGCGACCCGCAGTACTTCGAGATCCACTGGAGCGATCCGGACGAGACCGGCCTGACCAACGTGGCGCTCGAACCCGGCGTGGCGAAGCGCCTCGACCCGTACGTGACGCGCATCATCGCGCCCAATCCCGGCATGATGACCGGACCCGGCACCAATACCTACCTGGTCGGCGACCAGGATCTCGCGGTCATCGACCCGGGCCCGGCGATTGACGCTCACGTCGCCGCGGTGCTGGCCGCCGGGGCGGGCCGCATCCGCTGGGTGCTGTGCACGCATACGCACCTGGACCACTCGCCCGCCGCGGCGGCGATCAAGGCGGCCACCGGTGCGGTGCTCATCGGCCGTCCCGCTCCCGCGCACCCCGGGCAGGACGCCGGATTCGCGCCGGAGCGCGTGCTGGAGCACGGCGACCGCCTGATGCTCGGCGGCCTGACGCTGCGCGCGCTGCACACGCCGGGGCACGCGTCCAACCACCTGTGCTACCTGCTCGAGAACACGCGCATGCTGTTCACCGGCGACCACGTGATGCAGGGCTCCACCGTGGTGATCAATCCGCCCGACGGCGACATGCGCGCGTACTTGGGCTCGCTCGAGCTGCTGCTCGGCGAGGACATCCTGATCCTGGCGCCGGGCCACGGCTACCTGATCGGCGAGCCGCATCGCGAGGCGCGTCGCTTGATCCGCCACCGCCTGGCGCGCGAGGCCAAAGTGCTTTCGGCGCTGGCGCGCCTGGGCGCGCCGACGCTCGAGGAGCTGGTGCTCGCGGTGTACGATGACGTGCAGCCGCGCCTGCACGGCGTGGCGATGCGCTCGCTCGCCGCGCACCTCGCCAAGCTCGCGGCCGAGGGCCGGGTGCGCGTCGCGGAGCTGCGCTACACGCTGGTACAATCCCCGGCAGAAGGCTGACTGCCCCAGGGAGCGCGCGATGAGCACGCACGACAAGACGCTGAAGCTGGTCACCAATCTGGACCGCGCGGGCATCGAGGAGCGCCTGGGCCAGATTCGCGATGCCGCGCGATCCGCCAACCTCGCGGAGCTGGCGCAGATGTGCGCCGGGTTCGAGGGCGCGACGCGCGCGCAGCTGGAGCAGAAAATCCGCGCTTCGCTCAAGTGGCTGGCCGACAAGCCGGATCACAAGGCGCTGTCGGCGCAGCTCGAGCTGGTGGAGATCAATCTCCCCAACCTGAAGTAGCGGCACCCGAGCACGCTGAAGCGCGACTTCGACCTCTTTACCATCGGCGGCGGCTCGGGCGGAGTGCGCGCGAGCCGCGTTGCCGCCGGGTACGGCGCGCGTGTCGCGATCGCGGAGTCCGGCCGCTTCGGCGGCACCTGCGTCAACGCGGGCTGCATCCCGAAGAAACTCTTCGCCTACGCCGCGCACTATCGAGAGGATTTCGAGGTGGCGCGCAGCTTCGGCTGGACGGTGGGCGAGCCGCGCTTGGACTGGAACGTGCTGCTCGCCAACAAGGACCGCGAGATCGCGCGCCTGAACGGCGTGTACGAGGATGCGCTCGCCAAGGCCGGCGTGCGCATCCTGCGCGGACGCGCCGCGGTGCTCGACGCGCACACGGTGCAGGTGAACGGCGAGCGCCACACTGCGCGCCACATCCTGGTTGCCACCGGGTCCTGGCCGCAGGTGCCGGGGATTCCAGGGCGCGAGCTGGCGATCACCTCCAACGAAGCGTTTCATCTGGACAAACTGCCGCGGCGCGCGCTGGTGGTGGGCGGCGGCTATATCGCGCTCGAGTTCGCGTCGATCTTCAACGGCCTGGGGGTCCAGACCACGCTCGCCTACCGCGGCGCGCGGCTGATGCGCGGCTTCGACGCGGACCTGGGCGATCACGTGGCGGAGGAAATGCGCAAGAAGGGCGTCGTCATCCGCCTGCAATCGAACCCGGCGAGGCTCGACAAAGGCATCCAGGTGACCTATGCGGACGGCAGCGCTCAGGAGGCGGACCTCGTGATGTTCGCCACCGGGCGCAAGCCGAACACGGGCGGCCTAGGGCTGGAGGCCGCGGGCGTGAAGCTCGCCGCCGACGGCGCCGTGATCGTCGATGCGTACTCAAAAAGCTCGGTGGATTCGATCCACGCCATCGGCGACATCACCAACCGGCTCAACCTCACGCCGGTGGCCACCGCCCAGGGCATGGCGCTGGCTAAAACGCTGTTCAACAACCAGCCGACGGCGCTGGAGCACGAAAACGTCGCCACCGCGGTATTCTCCGATCCCAACCTCGCCACCGTGGGGCTCTCGGAGGAGCAGGCGCGCGAGCGCCATGGCAAGGTCGATATCTACAAGTCCGCGTTCCGCGCGCTCAAGCACACGCTCGGCTGGCACGAGGAGCGCACCTTCATGAAGCTGGTGGTGGATACTGAATCGCAGCGCGTGCTTGGCGCGCACATGATCGGCCCGGAGGCCGGCGAGATCATGCAGGGGGTGGCCATCGCGGTAAAGCTGGGCGCCACCAAAGCCCAGTTCGACGCCACCATCGGCATCCACCCCACGGCGGCGGAAGAATTCGTTACCATGAGGGACAAATCCGCCTAGCGGCATGCTGCTCGAATCGCGCATCGAAAGGATGGTCGGCGAATTCCGCGCCGGCGCCAACCTGCCCGCCGCAATCGAGCTCTGGAACGGCAAGCGCTACGACCTCGGCGCGCATCCCACCGTCACCCTGC
>JAABQT010000182.1 GCA_011391295.1 Betaproteobacteria bacterium | reverse complement strand
CCAGATCGGCACGCAGTTCGACGGTCCCGGCCACATTGGCGTCATCACCTCGAAGGGCATGTTCTTCTACAACGGACGCTACCTGCACGACAAAGACATGAGCGCCTACGGCGTCGGCTCACTCGGGGTCGAGCATGTCGGCCAGGTCGGCTACGTCTGCCGCGGCGTGCTGCTCGATGCGGTCGCGCTGCGCGGCGGCAAACAACTGCCCATCCCGGTGAAGAACAGCGCCGACGACCCGGGGGTCATCACCGACAAGGACGTGCGGGAGATGGTCAAGCGCCAGGGCATCGCGCCGATCGGCGAGGGTGATTGCGTGTTCCTGCACACCGGGCACGGCGACATCTGGCACCCGACCAAGTGGGACAGCTTCGACGCTGCCGAGAAGCAGCGGCGCATCGCGCTGTTCAACTCCGGCGAGCCGGGCCTGGGCGTGTCGGCATGCGAGTACCTCGCCTCGCGCAAGGTCGCGCTCACCGGGGGCGACACCTGGGGTGTCGACGCAGTGGGGCCGGGCTTCGGAGGCGAAAACGAGCAGCCCTTCGAATGTCACATCAAGCTGCAGACCAAGCGCGGCATCTGGAACCTCGAGAACCTGGACCTCAACCAGCTGGTTACGGACAAGGCCTACGAGTTCCTGTTCGTCTGGTCGCCGCTGAAGATCAAGGGCGGGACCGGTTCGCCAGGCAACCCGATCGCGATTTACTGAGTCGCTACTTGCGCGGCGGGGTGCTCAGCCGCTGCATGACGTAGGAGCCGGGCGCATCCTCGATGGCATTGGAGGGGATGCGCGCCGGCACCTTGTCGCCGCCGTTGTGCTGGTCCATCCAGCGCTGCCAGTCCTCCCACCAGGATCCCGGGTGCTGGGTCGCGCCCTCCAGCCAGGCCTCGGGCGTCGGCGCGAGGGATTCGCTGGTCCAGTAGTGGTACTTCTTTGCTGCCGGCGGGTTGACGATGCCGGCGATGTGACCCGAGCCGCCCAGAACGAAGCGCACCGGGCCACCCAGGTACCTGGCGCCCTTGTAGGTGGTTTTCCACGGCGCGATATGGTCCTCCGCCGTTGAAATGAAGTAGGCCGGCACCTTGACCTTCGACAGGTCGATCGGCACGCCCGCGAGTTCGATCGCACCCGGCACGCCGAGCAGGTTCTTCAGGTACATGTTGCGCAGGTAGAAACTGTGCATCTTCGCCGGCATGCGCGTGGCGTCTGAATTCCAGTACAGCAGGTCGAAGGGGAACGGGTCCTTGCCCATCAGGTAGTTGTTGATGACGAAGGACCACACCAGGTCGTTGGCACGCAGCAGATTGAAGGTCGAGGCCATCTCCGAGCCCTCGAGATAGCCGCGCTCGTTCATCCTGCGCTCGAGATTTTGCACCTGCGCCTCGTCGATGAACACGCCGAGCTCCCCGGGCTGCGAAAAATCGAGCAGCGACACGAAGAAGGTGGCGCAAGCGACCCGCTCGTCCCCCTTGGCGGCGAGCCACGCGAGCGCGCTGCCCAGCAGCGTGCCGCCCAGGCAATAGCCGATGACGTTGAGCTGGTCCTCGCCGGTGGCCTTCAGCGCGGCCTGCATCGCCTCGAGCGCGCCCTCGGTGAGGTAGTCGGCGAAGGTCTTTTCGGCCAGCGCCTGATCCGGATTCACCCAGGACACCACGAACACCGTATGGCCCTGGTCCACCGCCCACTTGATGAAGCTGTTCTTCTCGCGCAGGTCGAGGATGTAGTACTTGTTGATCCAGGGCGGGATGATGAGCAGCGGCCGGCGATAGACCTGCGAGGTGGACGGCTGGTACTGAATGAGCTGCATCAGTGCGTTCTGGTGCACCACCTTGCCCGGCGTGGTCGCCACGTTCCTGCCCAGCTGGAAGGCGCTCTCGTCGGTCATGCTGATGCGCAACTGGCCTTCGCCCTTCTCGATGTCGGCGAGCAGGTTGTTCAGGCCCTTGAGCAGGTTCTGGCCGCCCGAGGCCATGGTTTCGCGCAGCACCTGCGGGTTGGTGGCGGCGAAATTGGAGGGCGCCAGCGCGTCCACGTACTGGCGCGTGAAGAAGGCGATCTTCTTCTGCGAGTCCTCCGGCAGGCCCTCGACGCCGGCTACCGCATGCTGGAGATGGCGCGCCGCGATCAGGTAGGACTGCTTGATGTAGTCGAAGACGAAATTTCCCGACCAGTCCTGGTCCTTGAACCGGGCGTCGCCCTTGGCCGGCACGGCGACCGGCGCCGTCTCATGCCCGAGCATCTTCATCCAGGCCGACTGCCACAGCCGCGCCGCATCGATCCAGTAGTTGACCGACGCGGCGGCGACGGCGCTGGGGTCCATCAGCACGCGCGAGTACATGTCCATGTAGGCGCGGGCGATCCCCAGTTCGTCCTTCACCGCCGAGGAGATGCTCTGCTCGAGATTCTTCTGCCCGAATTCCTTCAGGATGCGCGAGGAGCGCTCGGCAACCTCGTGCAGCATGCGTGCCGTCAGTTCACGACTCAGGTCATCAGTGCGCTCTGCCATGCCTCCTCCTTCGCGGGCGCGAAGCGCGCCACGCCGTCGTCGCCCACCGCGCGCCGCAGCCTCCCGGCGCGCTCGAGGAAATGCAGGTGGGCGATCGCCTCGCCCATGGCGAAGAACATCTGCTGCGTATCGAGCGGCCGCCGGAAGATCAGTGCCAGCACGTCGGCGGCGCTGCGCGGGGCTTCGCCGCAGGCCTGCAGGAGCTCGGCCAGGCGCACCCCGTGGTGCGCCTCGAGCTGCGCCACGCGCGCGTGCGCGCCGCGAAACGGCAGGCCATGCGAGGGCAGCACCAGCACATCGGCTGGCAGCTCGCGGTAGCGGCGGATCGAGCTCAGGAAGTAGCCCAGCGGATCGCCTTCGGGATCGGTCGGCCAGACACCGACGTGCGTGGATATGGTCGGCAGCAGCATGTCGCCGGAGATGACCAGGCCCAGCGCTTCGCAATAGAGCGAGGCGTGCTCGGGCGCATGGCCGTAGCCCGTGATGACGCGCCAGGCGCGCCCGCCCACGGCGATCGACTCCCCGTCGATGATGCGCCGGTAACTCGTCGGCAGTTCGCCCACCAGGCGCCGATAAAGGTTGCCGCGCATGCCGAGCTGCCCGAGGCGCGCCTCGTCGAGCCCGTGCGCGCGGAACAGGGCGAGCGTCGCCTCCGCCACGAAGCCGGCGGCGGCGGCGCGTACCGCGTGCGCGGTCAGATACTCGCCCTGCGTGATCCACAGCGGCGCCGCGAAGCGCTCGCACAGCCAGCCCGCGTTGCCCGCGTGATCCGGATGGAAGTGAGTGACGAGGATGCGCCGCACCGTGCGCGCGCCGAGCATCGCGGAAAAGACCCGGTCCCACTGCGCGCGCGTCGGCGCGTCGGCGAGGCCGGTGTCCACCAGCGTCCAGCCCTCGCCGTCCTCCAGCAGCCACAGGTTGATGTGATCGAGCGCGAACGGCAGCGCCATGCGAAGCCAGTGCACGCCCGGCGCGACCTGCCTGACATCGGCGGGCGCGGGTGCATCGCGGAACGGGAATTCGAGGGAAGACACGCTGTGAACCTGGGCTAGAATCAAGCGCACCCTACCATGCTGGAAATCGAAAAGGAACGCGCCGACGCGGTGTACTCGATCGGCGAACTGGCCAGCGAGTTCGACGTCACGCCGCGCGCCATCCGCTTCTACGAGGCCGAAGGCCTGCTCGCGCCGCGGCGCGAAGGCCAGCGCCGCATCTACTCGCCGCGCGAGCGCACGCGGCTCAAGCTCACCCTGCGCGGCAAGCGCCTGGGGCTCACGCTGTCGGAAATCCGCGACCTGATCGACATGTACGAGCCCGGCCGCGACGCGCGGCCGCAACTGGAGCGCTTCCTCGCCGTGCTGGAGACGCACAAGGCGGCGCTCGAGCGCCAGCGCGAGGACATCGCGGCGCAGTACGCCGAGATCGCCGCCTTCGAGAAGCGCGTGCGCAAGCAGCTGGGCGGGGGGAGGAAGCGTGGTTGACGTTTACGTAAACGTCACGTAGCCTGCGCACGATGCACGCGCAACACACGCAGTTCCAGCCCAAGGATCCGGCCTACGCCGCGCGCGTGCGCGCCAGTTTCGCGCGCCAGAAGGCGATGATGCTCGCCGACACCCCGGCGTAGCCCG
>JAABQT010000181.1 GCA_011391295.1 Betaproteobacteria bacterium | reverse complement strand
ATGTTCACCCAAGCGCATGCGCCCGATCGACATCGGCATGCCAATCTCCAAAGTCGAAACTCTACCGCGGGTTCGAATATACGCCGTCCGCAGGAAAAGGATCATCCGCCTCGGTTAGGATTCCTGCATGGGCGATGATCTGCCGATCGTCGACGCGCACCAGCATTTCTGGGATCCGGGCATCAACTACCACCCCTGGCTGTGCGACGCGACGCCAATCGAATTCCGCTACGGCGACTATTCGGCGCTGCGCCGGCGCTACCTTCCAGCCGACTACTTCGGGGATGCGGGCAGGCATCGCGTCGTCAAGACCGTCTATGTTGAAACCGAATGGGACCCGCGCGAACCGCTGGGCGAGACGGCGTGGGTTGAGCGCTTGCGCCGCGACACGGGATTCCCGACGGTCATGGTGGCGCAGGCCTGGCTCGACCGCGAAGACGTGGCCGCAGTGCTGGAGCGCCAGGCGGCGCACGGGTTCGTGCGCGGCATCCGCCACAAGCCCCGGCACGGCGCGATGCGCGACTCGCGCTGGCGAGCGGGCTATGCGCGCCTCGCGCAGCACGGACTGCGCTTCGACCTGCAGGCGCCATGGACCGAGCTGGCGGACGCGGCGGCGCTGTGCCGCTCGTTTCCCGACACGCCGCTCGTGCTCAACCATACTGGCCTGCCCGCCGACCGCAGCGCCGCGGGCATCGCCGGCTGGAAGGCCGCGCTGCGCGCGCTCGCCGCCTGCCCGAACGCCGCGATCAAGATCTCCGGCCTCGGCTTGCCCGGCGCGCGCTGGAGCGCCGACGCCAACCGCGAGATCGTGCTGGCGGCGATCGAAGCCTTCGGCACCGAACGCGCCATGTTCGCAAGCAACTTCCCGGTGGATGGCCTGTGCGGAAGTTTTGCCGAGATCTATTCCGGGTTCCGGGAAATCGTGAAAGACTTTCCGGCCCCGGAGCAGCGGCGCCTGTTCCACGACAACGCAGTGCGCATTTATGCCATGGAGTAAGCCGTGACCAGCAAGCTTCGCATCGGATACGTCGGCGTCGGCCTGATGGGCCTGCCGATGGTCAAGCGCCTCGCCTCGCTCAAGTACGCGATCCGCGCCTACGACATCCTCGCCGAGAAAACCGCGGCGGCCGTTGCGGCGGGCGCGAGCGCCGCCGCCTCGCCTGCGGATGCGGTGCGGGGCGCGGACCTCGTGCTCCTCAACCTCCCGACCACCGATGCGGTCGAGCAGGCCGTGTTCGGCGAACACGGGGTCGCGAGCGCCCTGAAGCCGCCGCAGCTCGTGATCGACTTCTCCACCATCAAGGTCGAGAAGTGCAGGGCGTTCGGGCAGAAGCTGCGCGCCGGCACGGGCTGCGGCTGGATCGATGCACCGGTCTCGGGCGGGCCGCCCGCGTCCGGCAGCGGCACGCTCACCATCATGGCGGGCGGCGAGGCCGAGGACGTCGCGCGCGCGCAGCCGCTGTTTGCCGACATCGCGGGTCACTGCACGCACATGGGGCCGCCCACCGCGGGCATGGCCACGAAGATGCTCAACCAGCTCATCGTCGGCGCGGGCCACGCGGTGATGGCCGAAGCCGTGGTGCTCGCCGAAGCCGCGGGCATCGACGCGGCACGGCTGCCCGAGTGCCTCGCCGGGGGGCTCGCCGACAGCGCGCTCCTGCAGAAGCTCTACCCGCGCATGCAGCGGCGCGAGTTCGCCCCGCAGGGCTACGTGCGCCAGCTGCTGAAGGATCTGGAGATGGTGAGCGAGTACGCGGCGGGGCTGAAAGCGCCGACGCCGCTGATGGGCGAAGCGCTGCAACTCTACCGCATCGTGGCGCACCTCGGGCACACCGAGCTCGACACTGCCGCGGTGCTCAAGGTGTACGAGCGCAAATGAAAATCACCCGGGTCGAAGCGGTACCGCTGTCGATCCCGTGCGGGTACGGCGCCGACTCCTGGGCGCTCGGCACCGGCGGCTGGAAGGCGCTCGAATTCTGCCTGGTGCGCGTCGAGACCGACGCCGGGCTCACCGGCTGGGGCGAGGCCTTCTCTTACTCCTGCCGGCGTCCCGTCGCCGCCGCCGTCAACGACATGATCGCTCCCCTCGCGCTCGGCCACGACGCCGCGGACATCGCCGGGCTGCACGCGATGATCCAGAAGCGCCTGCACATCTTCGGCCGCTTTGGCATCACCGCATTCGCGCTCTCGGGCCTCGACATCGCGCTCTGGGATCTCGCCGGCAAGGCGGCCGGCAAGCCGCTGCACGCCCTGCTCGGCGGCGCGCGCCGCGAGCGGCTCGGCTGCTATGCGAGCCTGCTGCGCTATGCCGACACGGCGCTGGTGACGCGCTACTGCGAACAGGCGCTGGGCGAAGGATTCGGCGCGATCAAGCTGCACGAAGTGAGCGAGCCGGTGATCGCGGCGGCGCGCGCGGTGGTGCCGCGCGACACCGCGCTGCTCCTCGACGTCAACTGCGAGTGGAGTGTCGAAGACGCGATCGCGGTCGGCAAGCGCCTCAAGCCGCTCGGCCTCGACTGGTTCGAAGAGCCCGTGTTCCCGCCCGAAGACGGTGCCGGGCTGCGCGCGGTGGGGGAGGCCTGCGGCATCCCGATCGCCGCTGGGGAGAACTGCTGCTTCGCGACACAGTTTGCGGCCCTGTTCGACGCCGGCGCGGTGCAGATCGCGCAGCCCTCGGTCACCAAGGTGGGCGGCATCACGGAGTTCCGTCGCGTGGCGGAACTCGCGGCGAAGCACAAGGTCCGGCTCGCGCCGCATTCGCCCTATTTCGGTCCGGGCGCGCTCGCCACGCTGCACCTCATCGCGGCGCTGGCGCCGGAGGAACGGTTCGAATACTTTTACTTGCAGGTCGATGCGTCCCTTTACGGCGGGGCGCTCGCGCCGAAGAAGGGTGAGCTGGCGGTGCCGCAGGGCGCGGGCCTGGGCGTCGATCCGGATCCGGCGGTGATCCGGCGCTACCGCGCCGATTGAGGCCAGCGCTATCGGGCCGGACGCTTCAGGCGGATCAGGAACACCAGCGGCAGCACGACAAGCGACGTCACGATGAAGAACACGAAGGCATCGAGATAGCCGATCATCGCCGCCTGGCGCGCCATCTCGCGCCCGAAGGCCGCCTGGCCGGCCGCCTCCTGCAGATTCCAGGCACCGTACACCCACGGCATGGCGAGCGACTCGCTGTACGGCGTGACGCGCTCGGCGAGCTCGGCATAGCTGGCGCGCGACATGCGCACCGCCAGGCTGATGCTGAGCGAAATGTGGATGCTGGAGCCGATGTTGCGCACCATGTGGTAGACGGCGGACCCCTCGGCGACTCGTTCCGGGTCGAGGGTGGCGAAGGTCACCATGGTGATCGCCACCCACAGCAGGCCGACGCCAAAGCCCTGCACCGCCATCGGCCAGAACACGCTGACAGTGCCGGGATTCATGTCGAGCTGCGCCAGCTGCCAGCCCGCATAGGCCTGCAGCAGGAAGCCGATCAGGATCATGGCGCGCGGGTCCAGGCGGCTGGCGAAGATCATGAGGAAGAAGGCGATCAGCGTGCCCAGGCCGCGCGCGCCCAGCACCATGCCGATCACCGAGTCGGGGTAGCCGCTGACGCCCTGCAGCATCGGCGGCAGCAGGGTCATGGGCGTGAAATTGAGCATGCCGAAAACGAAGATCAGCACCATGCCGATGCTGAAATTCCTGTCGCCCAGCGTGCGCGGGTCGAGGAACGGGTGCGCAGCGGTCGCACTGTGCACGATGAAGGAGTACAGCGCGATCACCGCGATCGCCGCCCAGGCCACGATTTCGGCGGAATCGAACCAGTCGGCGCGCTCGCCGCGGTCGAGCATCAGTTGCGCGCCGGCAAGGGTCACCGCCAGCATGAGAAACCCGACCCAGTCCAGGCGCGCCTTGCGCACGGCCGCGCGATCGTGGATGAAGGCGAACGTGCCGAGCAGCGCGAACAGGGCGAACGGCACGATCATGTAGAACACCCAGCGCCAGTCGTAGGCCTCGGCGAGCCAGCCCCCCGCCACGGGCCCGACGATCGGGCCGACCACCGACCCCATGCCGAAGATCGCGATCACCGCGCCGTGGCTGCGCTTGGGGTAGGTGTCGAGCACGATGGCCTGCGACACCGGCACCAGGGGCGCACC
>JAABQT010000180.1 GCA_011391295.1 Betaproteobacteria bacterium | reverse complement strand
TGGCTGGGCACTGGGCCAGCCGTTCACGATCGCCTTGGTCGCGGGCATGGGCTTCGCCATGTCCTCGACTGCGATCGTCCTCGCTACGTTGCAGGAAAAGCGCCTGCTCGCGACGCCGGGCGGCCAGGCGAGCTTCTCGGTGCTGCTGTTCCAGGATCTGGCGGTGATTCCGCTCGCGCTGCTGCTGGCATTGCTGTCGCCCGAGGTGTCGCGCGGCGCTCTGGACTGGATCGCCGCGGCGCGCGCCGTGGCGATAATCGCGCTGCTCATCGCGGCGGGCCGTTTCCTGCTGCGACCGCTGCTGCGCGTGGTCGCGAACACCGGCCAGCGCGAGATCTTCGTCGGCTTTGCGCTGCTGCTCGTGCTCGGGGTCGCCGCGCTGATGGAAAAGGTCGGCCTGTCGATGGCGCTCGGCGCTTTCCTTGCCGGCGTGATGCTGGCCGATTCCGAGTACCGGCACGAGCTGGAGCTCGACATCGAGCCCTTCAAGGGCCTGTTGCTCGGGCTGTTTTTCATCGCCGTGGGCATGTCGATCGACCTGGGCTTGTTCGTGCGTTCACCCTGGCTGATCCTCGCCCTGGCGCTCGGCATCGTCGCGCTGAAGGCCGCGCTCATGTACCCCATCGCGCGCTATTTCGGCTACTGCGCGCCGGCCGACGCGCTGGTGTTCGCGCTGGGGTTGTCGCAGGCCGGGGAGTTCGCCTTCGTGCTGTTCGCCGCCGCCGGCGAGATCCTGCCGCGGCCCACGCTGAACCTGCTGAACGCCGTGGTCGCGGCCTCGATGCTGACCACGCCGTTCCTCATGATGCTGTACGAGCGGGTCCTCGCGCCGCGCCTCGCCATGGGCGACACGCGCGAGGCGGACGTGGTCGAGCAGGCCTACCCGGTCGTCGTTGCCGGCTTCGGGCGTTTCGGCCAGGTGGTGACGCGCGTGCTCAACGGCCTGCGCATCCACGCCACGCTCATCGACCACGATCCGAACCAGATCGAGCTGGTGCGCCGCTTCGGCTCCAAGGCCTACTACGGCGACGCCACGCGGCTGGATGTGCTGGAGAAGGCGGGCGTGGCCAAGGCGCGGCTCCTGATCGTCGCCCTGGACGATCACGTCGCCGCGCTGCAGCTGGTACGCCGGGTGCGCGAGCGCTACCCGCTGCTCAAGATCATCGCGCGCGCCCACAGCCGCAGCGATGCCTTCGAGTACACGGACATGGGAATTCCCGCTGTGCGCGAGACCTTCGGCGCGGCGCTCGACGCCGCCGAAGCGGCGCTGCGCGCGCTCGACTTCGGGCCGGTGGCGGCGCGACGCGTGGTGGCGCGCTTCAGGCGCCACGACGAGGAGATGCTGGCGCAGCAAAGCCCGCACCGGGGCGAGATCAAGCAACTCATCGCCATGCAGCAGCAGGGCCGCGAGGACCTGGAGCGGCTGCTGCGCAGCGAGGAAGGCGCGCCCGGGCCGGTCGGCGCTAGCGCCGGTTGACCAGCACGATGCCGACGCCCACCAGCAGCGCGGCGCCGGCGAAAGCGGGCGTGAGCGGCTCGCCGAGGATCGCTACGCCGGACAGCACGCCGAACAACGGCGTCAGAAACGAGAACACGGCGAGGCGCGCCGCGAGGTAGCGCGTCAGCAGCCAGAACCAGGCCAGGTAGCTGGCGAAGGCGACGAGCACGCCCTGGTAGGCGAGGCTGGCCAATGCGAGCGGCGTGAATGCCACGATGCCCTCTTCGCCCAGCAGGAACGAGACCGCGAGCAACAGGGGCGCCGAGACTGCGAGCTGGTAGAACAGAGTCTTCGCCGCGCTTGCGCGCGCAAGGCCCGTGGCGCGGATCAGTACCGTGGTCGCCCCCCACAAGGCGGCGGCAATCACGCCGCACAGGTCCCCGAGCAGCGTCGCGCCGCGCGCCGCAAGGAACCCGTCGCCGAAAGCGAGCGCGACGCCGGCGAACGCGAGCAGCACCCCGGCCCACTGTCCGCGCACCAACCGCTCGCCCGGCACGAGGACATGCAGGCCGATGGCGGTGACGATCGGCGCGAGGTAGATGAACACCACCATGCGTGACGCCGCGGTGTACTCGAGGCCGGCGTAGATGAACACGAACTCGCCGCCGAACAGCAGGCCTGCGGCGAGGCCCGCGGCAAGCGTGCCATCGCGCGAGAACAGCGCGATGCCGCGCCAGCGCGCCCAGGCAAGCAGCAACACGGTGGCAAGCGCGGTACGCAGCCCCGCCTGCATCACCAACGACACGTCCGGGGCCGTCAGCTTGATCGCCACCTGCTGGAAACCCCACAGCGCCGTGAGCACCAGCATCAGCGAAAAGGCAGTCGCGTCCAGGGGCTTGCGCTGGTCCATACCTTGGTGGAGCCCCGCCCTACCGGGAGGAAAGCGGCCTAGCGACCCTTGAAGGAAGGCTTGCGCTTCTCGTTGAAGGCGCGCACACCTTCCCTGCGGTCTTCGGTGTCGACCAGCCGGTTGTAGGCCTCGATTTCGAAGCGGTAGCCGGTGAGAAGGTCCATCTGCAGCCCGTAGTGGACGGACTTCTTCGCCTGGCGCACCGCCAGCGGCGCGTTCTCGGCGATGAGCCGCGCCGTCTCCACGGCATCACCGAGCGCCTTGCCCGGCTCGCACACCTTGTTCACCAGGCCCCAGGCGGCGCCCTCTTCCGCGCTGAAGGCGCGCGCCGTAAGGATCAGCTCCTTGGCGCGGCGCTCGCCCACCGCGCGCGGCAGGTTCTGCGTGCCGCAGCCCCCCGGCATGATCCCCAGGCGCAACTCCGAGAGCGCGAGCTTCGCGCCTTTCGCCGCGTAGATGAAATCGCAGCACAGGGCCGTTTCCAGCCCGCCGCCATAGGCGTGGCCGTTCACCGCCGCGATCATCGGCACCGGGCACTCCATCAGCGCGACGAAGGCCTGCTCGAACTGCGCGTGCTGCGTGCGCCAGGTCTCGACCGACATGCCATCGCGTTCCTTCAGGTCGGCGCCCGCGCAGAACGCACGCTCGCCCGCGCCGGTGAGCACGATGCAGCGCACCTCGCCAGGGTCGGCCGCGAGGCCGTTGAACAGGTCCAGCCAGTCGCGCCCCATCTGCGTACTGATGGCGTTCAGCACCTCGGGGCGGTTGAGCGTGACCACGAGCACGTGCTCGCCTTCGCGCGTCAGGGCCAGGGTCGAATAGGATTTCGGCATGGTGGAAAATCTGGCGGAGTGAGAGGGATTCGAACCCTCGATACGGGTTTTGCCCGTATAACGCCTTAGCAGGGCGCCCCCTTCGGCCACTCGGGCATCACTCCGGTTTGCGGCGATTTTACTCCTGATCGAGCGCGGGCCCGGCGCCGCGTTATTCGGGCCGTCCGCTGAACGCCAGCAGATCGCTCAGGTGATCGTCGATACGCAGCAACTCGCGGCGCGTGCGGGCGTGCTGCCGTTCCGCGATGCGTTGCGCGAGCGTCACCAACGGGGTCCCCAGCCAGCCCGGCAGGAGCTTGTCGCTCCGATGCACCAGCTTGCATAGGCGTGCGGCCTGGCCCCTGAAGACCTCCTGCACGATCTCGTCTTCGAGCGAGACGATGGCCTGGAAGCTGCCGAGGTCGCCCTGGCGGCCGCCGCGCCCGAAGAGCTGGCGGTCGATGCGCCGAGCGTCGTGGCGCTCCGTGGCGAGCACGTGTAGGCCGCCGAGCGCGGCGACCTCGGGCCCGAGGCGGATGTCCGTGCCGCGGCCGGCCATGTTGGTGGCGACCGTGACGCGGCCGCGGCTGCCCGCATTGGCGATGACTTCGGCTTCCTCCTGGTCCTGCCGCGCGTTCAGCACCTGGTGCGGCAGATCGGCCGCCTTGAGCAGTTCGCTCAGGTGCTCGGAAGCGGACACGGACCGGGTGCCGACGAGGACGGGTCGGCCTTCGGCGTGCAAGCGACGCAAGGTTTCCACGATCGCCGCCCATTTCGCTTCTGCGGTAACGTAGACCTCGTCCGGCAGGTGGAGGCGGCGAACCGGCCGGTTGGTCGGTATGGTAACGACCGACAAACGGTACACGGACCAGAGCTCGCGGGCAACCTCCCTCGCCGTGCCGGTCATTCCGGCGATACGCAGGTACCGGCGGAAAAACCGCTGATAGCTGATCCGCGCCAGGGTTTCCTGCTGTCCGGTGATCGG
>JAABQT010000179.1 GCA_011391295.1 Betaproteobacteria bacterium | reverse complement strand
CCGTGCGTGATGAACGCAGTCGCCATGATGCCTCAAATCATACCCTGTACAATCGGGCCATGCTCCTGAAAACACAGGTCAAAACCACGCTCGCGCCATCCCCGCTCGAGCGCTTGGTGCGCACCGCCAGCGAGGTGATCCTCGGCAAGGAATCCCAGATCCAGCTGTCGCTCGCCTGCCTGATCGCGCGCGGCCACCTGCTGATCGAGGACGTGCCGGGCGTGGGCAAGACCACGCTGGCGCACGTGCTGGCGCGTTCCCTGGGTTTGCATTTCCAACGCATCCAGTTCACCAGTGACATGCTGCCGGCGGACATCATCGGCGTCTCGGTGTACGAGCGCGACAGCGGCGCGTTCAAATTCCATCCCGGACCGATCTTCGCGCAGGTGATCCTCGCCGACGAAGTGAACCGCGCCACGCCAAAAACGCAAAGCGCGTTGCTCGAGGCGATGGAGGAACACCAGGTAACGGTGGAGACGGAGACGCGCAGGCTCCCCGAGCCTTTCTTCGTCATCGCCACCCAGAACCCGACCGAGCAGGTCGGCACCTTCCCGCTGCCCGAATCGCAGCTCGACCGCTTCCTGATGCGCATCGAACTGGGCTACCCGGATCGCGACGCCGAACGCGCGCTGCTCGCGGGCACCGACCGGCGCGATCTGCTCGCCAGCCTCGATCCCTGCATGAGCCCGGCCGAACTGGTGGAACTGCAGACCGATGCGCAGCGCGTGCACGTGGCGCCGGCGCTGCTCGATTACGTGCAGGCGATCGTCGCGCATACGCGGCGCTCGCCCGACTATGTCGCCGGCCTGTCGCCGCGCGCCGCGTTGGCGCTGGTGCATTCGGCGCGTGCCTGGGCGCTGCTGGAAGGCCGCGACAAGGTGATACCCGAAGACGTGCAGGCCGTGCTCCCCGGCGTCGCCGCGCACCGCCTGCGTCCGGCGCACGACTCGGCGCGCCGCGTCGACGTCGGTGCGCAGCTGCTCGCGGCGGTGCCGATCCCCTGAGCGGGGCCAGGCCCTAGGCGGCCGCCCGGTCCGCGCGGCGGCGCTCGTTTTCCTGCAGGAAGCGCTTGCGCAGCCGGATCGACTTCGGCGTGATTTCCACCAGCTCGTCGTCGGCGATGAATTCCACCGCGTACTCCAGGGTCAGGCCGATGGGCGGGGTCAGGTCGATGGCCTCGTCCTTGCCGGAGGCGCGCACATTGGTGAGCTGCTTGGTGCGGATCGGGTTCACCACCAGGTCGTTGTCGCGGCTGTGGATGCCGACGATCATCCCCTCGTACACCGGCTCGCCGGGAACGACGAACATGCGCCCGCGCTCCTGCAGCTTCCACAGCGCGTAGGCCACCGCGACCCCGTCGTCCTGCGACACCAGCACGCCGTTCCTGCGCTCGGCCATCTCCTCCGACTTCGCGGGGGCATACTCATCGAATACGTGGCTCATGACGCCGGTGCCGCGTGTCAGGGTCATGAACTCGCCCTGGAAGCCGATCAGCCCGCGCGCCGATATGCGGTAATCGAGGCGCACCCGGCCTTTGCCGTCGGGCTGCATCTCGAGCAGCTCGCCGCGCCGCCGGCCCAGCTCCTCCATCACGCCGCCCTGGTTGACCTCCTCCACGTCCACCGTCAGAACCTCGAACGGCTCGCAGCGCACGCCATCGATCTGCTTGATCACCACGCGCGGGCGCGACACGGCGATTTCGTAGCCTTCGCGGCGCATGTTCTCCAGCAGGATCGTCAGGTGCAGCTCACCGCGGCCGTGGACGATGAAGGTGTCGGTGTCTTCCGGGTATTCGACGCGCAACGCAACGTTGCTCTTGGTTTCACGCTCCAGGCGCTCGCGGATCTGGCGGCTGGTGACGAACTTTCCTTCGCGCCCCGCCAGCGGCGATGCGTTGACCAGGAAATTCATGGTGAGCGTCGGCTCGTCCACCTTGAGCGGCGGCAACGCATCGGCATGTTCGGGATGGCACAGCGTGGTGCCAATGCCGAGCTCGTCGATGCCGTTGATCAGCACGATGTCGCCCGCCTCGGCCTCGTCCACCTGCACCCGCTGCAGGCCTTCGAACATCTGGATCTGATTGACCTTGGCCTTGAACGGCTCGACATCCGGGCCGTTTAGCACCAGAACCTCCTGCGCCGCCTTGAGGCGCCCGCGGCGGATACGGCCAATGCCGATCTTGCCGACGTAACTCGAGTAATCGAGCGAGCAGATCTGCAGCTGCAACGGCCCGTCCGCATCTTCGTCGCGCATCGGCACGTGCTGCAGGATCGCCTCGAACAGGGGCTTCATGTCGCCGCCCCTGGCGCCGACGTCGAGGCTCGCCCAGCCTTCCAGGGCGGAGGCGTAGACCACGGGAAAGTCCAGTTGCTCCTCGGTCGCCCCGAGCTTGTCGAACAGGTCGAAGGTCTGGTTGACCGTCCACTGCGCGCGCGCGCCGGGCCGGTCCACCTTATTCACCACCACGATGGGCTTGAGGCCCTGCGCCAGCGCCTTGCGCGTGACGAAGCGCGTCTGCGGCATCGGGCCATCGACCGCATCCACCAGCAGCAGCACGCCGTCGACCATCGACAGCACGCGCTCGACCTCGCCGCCGAAGTCGGCGTGGCCCGGGGTGTCGACGATGTTGACGTGCGTGCCCTCGTAGCGCACCGCGCAGTTCTTGGCGAGGATGGTGATGCCGCGCTCGCGCTCCAGCGCGTTGGAGTCCATCACGCGCTCCTGCAACTGTTCATGGGCGGCGAAGATGCCGGAGGCGCGCAGCAGCTTGTCGACCAGCGTGGTCTTGCCGTGGTCGACGTGGGCGATGATCGCGAGGTTGCGCAATGCGCGCGGCATGGCTTTGATCCGAAAAACAAAAGTCGCGCGCATTGTACGCGACTTAGGTGGCGCCGTGTTGCGTTGCGTCAGTCCTTGAACACGGTTGCGATGGTGCTTTGAATCGCCTCGGCGGCGGCGCGCGGATCGGCCGCGTCGCGAATCGGTCGACCGACGACGATGTAGTCGGCGCCATTGGCGAACGCCTGCGCCACATCGACGGTGCGCTTCTGATCCGCCGCCGCGGTGCCGGCGGGCCGCACGCCCGGCGTCACGACGAGCAGCTTGCCGCCGAACGCCGCCTTGATCTTCGGTGCTTCCAGCCCGGAAGCAATGACGCCGTCGCACCCGCATTCGAGCGCGGCGCGCGCACGCTGCAGCACCAGGTCCTCCACGGTGCCCGCATAGCCCATCTCCGCCAGGTTTTTCTGGTCAAAGCTGGTGAGAACGGTGACCGCGAGGATCTTCAGTTGCCCCTTTTCGCGCGCCGCAGCCTCCATGATCGAGCGCTCTGCATGCACGGTGAGGAACTCCGCACCGCTGCCGCGCAGGTTGGCCACCGCGCGGCGCACCGTCTCGGGAATGTCGTACAGCTTGAGGTCGGCGAACACCTTGGCACCACGCGCGCGCAACCATTGCAGCAACTCGAAGTAACCGCCAGCGGAGAACAGCTCCAGGCCGATCTTGTAGTACCGCACGGCGTAGCCGAGGCGCTCGGCAAGGGCGCGCGCCTGCGCGGCGTCGGGCACGTCGAGCGCGGCGATCAGGCGCTCGCGCGGCGGAATCGCTGTCATGCCTTGCCTCCGGTGGCGGTCAGTTGGGCCGTGAGGGTGGCGCCGACCAGCACCACCAGCCAGGACACGTACACCCAGAGCAGGAACAGCGGCACCGCGGCGAAGGCGCCATAGATCAGGGTGTAGGTCGGGAACTCGGTGATGAACAGGGCGAAAGCGCGCTTGGCCAGCTCGAACACCGCGGCGGCGAACAGGCCGCCGAGCACCGCGTGGCCGGCGTCCACGCGCTGGTAGGGGGTGAACAGGTACAACAGGGTCAGGGCCGCGCAGGTGAATGCGAACGGCAGCAGGCCGAGGACGACGCGCGCGGGCGCGTCCAGGTCCAGCAGGCCGAAAGAGGCCCCCACCAGGTAGGAAGTCATCGACACGCTGGTGCCGATCAGCACCGGGGCGAATGCCAGCATCGCCACGCCGATCAGCAGGCGGCGCAGCAGCGGGCGCCGGCGCATGGTGCCGAAGATGCGGTTCAACGCATCCTCGACGGTGAGCATCAGCATCAGCGCAACCGGCACCAGCACCAGATCGGAAGAGCACACG
>JAABQT010000178.1 GCA_011391295.1 Betaproteobacteria bacterium | reverse complement strand
TTACGTAAATACTTGTATATTATTATTTTAACGGTTTCCGCCGGCTGCTCAACGTCGCCGCCGGAGCTGCCAGCCCCGGACACCGGCCCGATGAGCGAAGAGCGCGCCGAGGCTCTGCTGCAGACCCTGCTCGCCCTCGGACTGGACTATCGCTACGGCGGGGGATCGCCCGAAACGGGCTTCGATTGCAGCGGCTTGGTGGCGCATGTATTTCGCGAGGCCTACGGGATCCGCCTGCCGCACAACGCGCGCGCACAGAGCGAATACGGGGTGCGCGTGAGTCTATCGGAACTGCGTCCCGGGGACCTCGTGTTCTACAACACGCTCAACCGCCCTTACTCGCACGTCGGCATCTACCTGGGCGACGGTCGCTTCGTCCATGCCCCCAAGACCGGCGCCCAGGTCAGGGTCGAGGCCATCAGCGCCCGCTACTGGATGAAGCGCTTCGACGGCGCCCGCCGCATCCAGGCAAAGCCTCTTTAGTAACAATTCTCATTTGTATTGACAATCCAACATGAGAGTTACTATCATTTAGTCCTCGTCGCCATCCGAGCCCCAAATGACCGTTCTCAGAGCGCTCGTCCTCCTCCCGGCCCTGCTTCTTTCCTACCCCGCGCTGGCGCAGGACAAGGTCCTGAACATCTACTCGTCGCGGCACTACCAGACCGATGAGGCGCTCTACGCCGGCTTCACCCGGCAGACCGGCATCACCATCAACCGCATCGAGGCGGGCGAGGATGCGCTCATCGAGCGCATCCGCAACGAAGGCACGCGCAGCCCGGCGGACGTGCTCATCACCGTGGACGCCGGCCGCCTGTGGCGCGCCGAACAGCTCGGGCTGCTGCAGCCGGTGAAATCGGCACTGCTCGAGGCGCGCATCCCGGCGAGTTTCCGCGAGCCGGGCGGGCACTGGTTCGGCTTCTCGATGCGCGCGCGCGTCATTGCCTACAACAAGGCGCGCGTGAAGCCCGAAGAGGTGCCGACCTACGCTTCCCTCGCCGAGGCGAGGTGGAAGGGCCGCTTGTGCGTGCGCTCTTCCAGCAACATCTACAACCTGTCGCTGATGGGCGCGCTGATAGCGCGCCTCGGCGCGGCGCGGGCGGAGGACTGGGCGAAAGCGGTGCGCGCCAACATGGCGCGCGACCCCAAGGGCGGCGACACCGACCAGATCAAGGGCGTGGCCGCGGGCGAATGCGACGTGGCGATTGCCAACCACTACTACTACGCACGCCTCGCGCGCTCCGCCAAACCCGAGGAACGCGCGATCGCAGACCAGGTCGGCGTGGTGTTCCCGGACCAGGCAGGGCGCGGTACCCATGTCAACATCTCCGGCGCAGGCGTGATGAAGAACGCTCCGCACCGGGCAGCGGCGATCCGCTTCCTCGAGTACCTCGCCGGCGACGATGCGCAGCGCTATTTCGCCGACGGCAACAACGAGTGGCCGGTGGTGGCCGCGGTGCGCGTGGTCAACTCGGTGCTGTCGCAGTTCGGCACCTTTCGCTACGACCCGGTCAACGTCGCGCAGCTGGGCAGCAACCAGCCCGAAGCGCAGAAGATCTACGACCGCGTGGCCTGGAAATAGCGCCGCGAGAGCGCGAGCAGCGGCACCAGGCCCACGGCGACGATCACCAGCGAAGGCACCGCGGCCTCGGCGAGGCGCTCGTCCGTCGCCAGGTGGTAGGCCTCGACCGCCAGGGTGTCGAAATTGAACGGTCGCAGCGCGAAAGTCGCGGGCAGTTCCTTCATCACGTCGACGAACACGAGCAGCCCCGCCGTGGCGAGGCTTGGCGCGAGCAGCGGCGCATGCACGCGCGCCAGTGCCGCGGCTGGCGTCGCGCCCAGGCTGCGCGCGGCATCCTCCATGCCGGGCGTGATGCGCGCCAATCCGGCCTCGGTGGTCTGCAGCGCCACGGCGAGAAAGCGCACCAGGTAGGCGTACACCAGCGCGGCAATGGTGCCGGTGAGCAGCAGGCCGGTGTTCGCGCCGGTCGCATTCTCGATCAGCCCGGCGAGCCAGTTGTCCAGGCGCCCCAGCGGCACCAGCACGCCGATGGCGATCACGGCGCCCGGCATCGCGTAGCCGAGCCCAGCGAAGCGGCCGGCCGCCGCGGCAACGCGGCTCTTCGACAGCCGCGCCGAGTAGGCCATGGTCAACGCCAGCAGTACGCCGGCGATCGCGGTGACGCCGGAAATCGAGAAACTGTTGCCCACCAGCCCCAGCAGGCGCGCGCCCCAGCGCGCGTCCGGGTCCGCGAACGCAAGCTGCAGGAGGATCGCTGCCGGGACCAGGAAACCGAGCAGCACCGGCATCACGCAGGCGGCGGTGGCGAGCGCCGCGGGCCAGCCGCGCAGGCGCCGCGGCGGCACCACCTTGCCCGGCGCGGTACCGTGATACGCGGCGCGGCCGCGCGCGGCCCGCTCCAGCGCCAGCACCACGACCACGAACGCGAGCAGGCAGCTGGAGAGCTGGGCGGCGGCCACGCTGTCGCCCATCGACAGCCAGGCCTTGAAGATGCCGGTGGTGAACACCTCGAGCGCGAAGTAGGACACGGTGCCGAAATCGGCGAGCGTCTCCATCAGCGCGAGCGCGGTGCCGGCGGCGATCGCCGGCCGCGCGAGCGGCAGCGCGATGCGCCAGAATCCGGTCCAGGCCGAATGGCCGGCGAGGCGGCCCGCCTCGATCGCGCTGCGCGACATGTCGCCGAACGCAGTGCGCGCGATCAGGTACACATACGGATAGAGCGCGAGCGCGAGCACTGCCGCGGCGCCGCCGAGCGAGCGGATCTCCGGGAACCAGTATTCGCGCGCCTGCCATCCGGTCAGCGCGCGCAGGCCGCTTTGCACCGGCCCGGTGAACTGCAGCCAGTCAGTGTAGGCATAGGCCAGCACGTACGCGGGCATCGCGAGCGGCAGCACCAGTGCCCATTCGAGGTGGCGCGCGCCGGGAAAGCGGTAGCTCGCAACCAACCATGCCGAGAGCACGCCGATCGAGACCACGCCGACGGCGACGAGGCCGAGCAGCAAACCGGTGTTGGCGACGTACAAGCCCAGGACCGTGCCCGCGATGTGGCGCCACGCGTCGCCCGCCGGCAGCAGGACGCTGCTGGCCACCCAGAGGATCGGCAAGGCCAGGAAAGCCGCAATTCCGACCGAGAGTGTCGCGGCCCCCCGTCTAACTGTTTGATGATAAAGCACTCGTTATTCTAACAAGAACGATTCTTGTTCCGGAAAATTTTATATAATCGAGGAGTGAATCACCTTGAAGTCCGCGGGCTGCACCACGGCTACAACGGCGCCGAAGTCGTGTGCGGCCTCGACTTCAGCGTGCCGCAGGGAGCCATCGGCTGTCTGCTCGGCCCCAGCGGCTGCGGCAAGACAACGGTGCTGCGCTGCATCGCCGGCTTCGAGTCCGTGCGCGCCGGCCGCATTCTGCTCAACGGCGCACTGGTGTCCGGCCCGGGGATCACGGTGCCGCCGGAACACCGGCACGTCGGCATGGTGTTCCAGGACTACGCGCTGTTCCCGCACCTGCCGGTGCAAAAGAATATCGCCTTCGGCCTGCATCGCGCGCCGAGCGCGCAGCGCGAGGCCCGCACGCGCGAGCTGGCGGAGCTCGCGGGCCTGGCGGACGTGCTGGACAAGTTTCCGCACGAGCTGTCCGGCGGCCAGCAGCAGCGCGTGGCGCTGGCGCGCGCGCTCGCGCCGCGCCCGGAATTGCTGCTGCTGGACGAGCCTTTTTCCAACCTCGACGTGGACCTGCGCGAGCGCCTGTCGCTGGAGGTGCGCGAGATCATCAAGGCGAGCGGCGCCACCGCGGTGCTGGTGACGCACGACCAGCACGAAGCCTTCGCCATGGCAGACGAGATCGGCGTGATGCGCTCGGGACGCATCGAACAATGGGACAGCGCCTACAACCTGTATCACCAGCCCGCGAACCGCTTCGTTGCGGACTTCGTCGGCCAGGGCGTGTTCCTGCCGGCGAAGGTGCTCAATTCGCGCCAGTGCGAGATCGAGCTCGGCATGCTCGAGGGAAGCATCCCCAGCGCCTGCCAGGTCGGCTGCGACGCCTGCGGCAAGGGCTGCCTCACCGACATCCTGCTGCGACCCGACGACGTGGTGCACGACGACGCCTCGGAGCTCAAGGCCGAGGTGCTGCACAAGGCCTTCCGTGGCGCCGAG
>JAABQT010000177.1 GCA_011391295.1 Betaproteobacteria bacterium | reverse complement strand
GGCCCGATGAACGACCGGTCCGCGGCCATCATGCGCGTCATGGCGTCGATCAGGTCGTCCACGTAGCAGAAGCTGCGCGTCTGGCTGCCGCTGCCGTAGATGGTGAGATCGGCGCCGCGCAGCGCCTGCACGATGAAGTTCGACACCACGCGGCCGTCGTCCGGGTGCATGCGCGGCCCGTAGGTGTTGAAGATGCGCACCACCTTGATGTCGAGCTGGTGCTGGCGGTAGTAGTCGAAGAACAGCGTCTCGGCGCAGCGCTTGCCCTCGTCGTAGCAGGAGCGCGGGCCGATCGGATTGACGCGGCCCCAGTAGGCCTCGGTCTGCGGGTGCACTTCGGGATCGCCGTACACCTCGGAGGTCGAGGCCTGCAGGATGCGCGCGCGCGTGCGCTTGGCCAGGCCCAGCATGTTGATCGCGCCGTGCACGCTGGTCTTGGTGGTCTGCACCGGGTCGCGCTGGTAGTGGATCGGCGAGGCGGGACAGGCGAGGTTGTAGATCTGGCCCACTTCCACGTACAGGGGGAAGGTGACGTCGTGGCGCAGCAGCTCGAAGTTCGGCTTGCCGAGCAGGTGCTGGATGTTGCCCTTGCCGCCGGTGTAGAAATTGTCCACGCACAGCACGTCGTGCCCCTGTCCGACGAGCAGCTCGCACAGGTGCGAGCCGAGGAAGCCGGCGCCGCCGGTGACCAGGATCTTGTGCATGGAGCCGCATTCTACCTGCGGGTTAAACTGCTGCCGGATGAGCCTGCACCGCCTGTGCGTCGCCCCGATGATGGACTGGACCGACCGGCACTGCCGGTATTTCCTGCGCCAGCTGTCGTCGCGCGCGCGCCTGACCACCGCGATGATCACCACCGTCTGGCGCGCCTGCATGGTGGACCTCACCCGGCGGCGCTATCTCGACCTGCAATGAGCCCGCGGCCGCGCCGCGCCGCGTCGCCGCCCTGGCTGCCCGTGCTGGTCTCCCGCATGCCGCTCGCGGCGCTCCACCTGCTGGCCCGCGTCCTGGCTCTGGGGGCCTTCCACGTCCTCCGGTACCGGCGCGCCGAAACGCAAAACCTGCTGGGCAAGGCGTTTCCCGAGCTCGGCCCGGCGCGCCTCGCCGCGCTGACGAAGCGCTACTACTGCCGTGTCGCGGACATCGCCGCGGAGATCGCCAAGGCGTATTCGATCCCCAGGGAGGAACTGGGACGGCGCGTGCGCTTCACCAATTTCGAGCTGCTGGAGCGATACCTCGCCGCCCGGCAGCCGTTCGTGCTGGTCGGCTCGCACGGCGCCAACTGGGAATGGGTCTCGCTCGCCTGCAGCGCCCGGCTGCCGTGCGAGTACCACGTCGTTTACAAAGAACCGCGCGACGCGGCCTATGGCGCGTTCATGGCCGCGGTCCGTTCCCGTTTCGGCGCGATCCTGATCGAGCGCTCGCGCGCATTGCCCGAACTCGCCGGGCGCCAGGACCGGCTGCGGGCGATCGCGCTCGCCGTGGATCACGCGCCGGCGCCCGGCGAGCCCTGTCATTGGGTGCGGTTCCTGAATCAGGACACGGCGTTCCAGGTCGGTTTCGAGCGGCTGGCGCGGATGTGGGCGTACCCCGTCGTGCATGCGGCGCGCCGGCGCCTCGGGCGCGGACGCTACGAAGTCACGTTCGAAATCCTGGGCGAGCCGCCCTACGCCGGCCCCGCCTACGCGATGGTCGAACGCTTTGCAGCTTCGCTCGAGCGTGCGATCCGCGCCAACCCCGAGGACTGGTTCTGGCACCGACGCCTGTGGGCGCACCGGCGTCCCTTCTACGCCTGAACGGCGCGCGCCCGCCGCTCAGTCAAGGCACGCTTCGGCGCCGCGCCGCTCCAGCAGCGACGCCAGGCGCGCGATGGACGGGTACTCCAGGAAATCCTCGATGTGCAGCAGATCCGGGTACTCCGCGTCGATCGCCATCTGGATTTCTACCAGAGCCAGCGAATCCGCCCCCAGATCGATGAGATTGTCGTCGACGGCGATCTCGCGACCACGCAGGAACGGGGCGCAAATCGCCTTCAGCTTGCGCTCGATGGCGGACAGCGCATGCGGTCGCGACGTCGCGCTGGCCGAGGCGAGGGCGCGCAGGACGCCGAGGACCGCGTCGAATTCGCCGTCCTCGAACGCCTGGCGCAGCGCGCTGCGGCGGAGTTTTCCACTCGCGGTCCGCGGCAGCGATTCGACCGGCACGACTTCGCTGACTTCGGCGCCGGCCGCGTCGGCGACGGCGGCGACGACGCGACCCACGACGGGCGCGAAGCCTTCCGGCGGACCGCGATGCTGCACGAAGGCGACCAGCGACTCCGCCTCCTGCGGCGCGCGCCGCGCCCCGACGCAGGCAACCTTGCCGGACTCGACGCAGGCGCTGGACTCGCAGAGCCGCTCGAGATCGTGCGCATGGAAGTTCTGCCCGTTGAGGATGATCGTGTCCTTGGCGCGACCGACGATGTACAGGGATTCCATCCAGGTCCCCAGATCGCCGGTGTCCAGCCATCCGTCCGCGCGGAATCCGTCGCGCCGCAGGCCGGCGCGGCCGTAATAGCCGCGCGTCACGTTGTCGCCCCTGATCTGCACGTGCCCGACATGGCCGCGCGCGACCGCATGGCCCTGGTGATCCGCGATTCTGATGTCGCAGCCATCGACGCTTCTCCCGACGCCGACCAGAGACAGGGTGTCGGGCGTCGCCCGGTCCCGCGCCTGGATGGCGTGCCCCACGGCCAGGTGCCGGCGCTCGGCGTGAATCACCTCCAGGGCGGTGCCCGGCTCCGGAAATGCTACGCCCAGGGAGGCCTCGGCCAGGCCGTAAACCGGGTATATCGCGTGCGCGGCGAGGCCGTACGGCGCAAGCGCCGTCGCGAATTCGGCGCACACGGCGGCCGAAATGGGCTCTGCACCGTTGAAAATCAGGCGCACGCTCGACAAGTCGAGCTCACAGCGCATCTTCCTGCGCATCGCACGCAGGCAATGGCGGTAGCCGAAGTCCGGCGATGCGAGGATCGTTGAGCGCGTCGCGCTGGCCTTTTCGAGCCAGAGCATGGGACGGCGCGCAAAGAGGTCCGTGGGCATGAGGTACTGGTTCGCGCCGAGGGCCAGCGGCAGGAAATGCAATCCGATCAGCCCCATGTCGTGCGACAGCGGCATCCAGCTGAGGATCGAGTCGCCGGCGCCCACGCCCGAGCGCGTGCACATGCCGCGGATGTTGGCCATCAGGTTGGCGTGGGTCAGCACCACGCCCTTCGGTTCCCCCGTCGAGCCCGACGAGAACTGGATCAACGCCACGTCCTCAGGCCGCGCATGCCGCTCCCGGCCGCTGCCGGCGTCCGCCGTGATGTCGTCGACAAGAATCACGCGCGCAGCGTCGACGAGCGGCCGTTCGCCCATGCCCGCGGCATGCTCGGCCAGCTGCACCAGCGTTCGCCGCTCCGTGAAAAGCACCGCCCTCTCGATTTGGCCGAGCACTCCCAGCACCCTATGCCGCTGCTCCGCGTTGCCGCACGGCGGCAGCGGCACGGCAACGATGCCGCCCAGCAAGCACGCCCAAAGGGCTTCCAGCCAGGCCTGATTGCCGGCGATACAGATGATCACCTCGTCCTCGCGCTCGACGCCATGCTGCTGAAGGTAGTGCAGCACGCGCAGCGCGCGCGCATGCAGTGCCGAGTAAGGCAGCGTGCGCTCGTAGCCACTGGCCTCGAGCAAGGTCACGCCCGTGGCTGCGCGTGCCTGGGCCTCCAGCGCCTGCGGCAAGGTTTCGTGTTGCATGCGGCTAGCTGCGCAGGATCGGGCGAACGTGAATCGGGGTCTGCGAGCGAAGGGTAAAGCCGGCGGCAAAGTCGCCGGGCGCTCCCTCCACGTGCGCCAGGGTCAGGCGTTGAACGACGTGCGCCACGTGAACCGGCATCTCGCACATGCTCAATTCATCGCCGATGCAATGTCGCGGACCGCGCGAATACGGCAGCCAGCCGGCCACGGCGGAATCGTCGGCAAGGAACCGAAGCGGATCGAAGACTTCCGGCGCCTGCCAGTAGTCCCCGTGGCGGTGAATCAGATACAGGACGACCAGCACATGGCTGCCCTGCGGGACCTGCCACCCGCCGATGCGCGAGGGGACTTCCGCGACGCGCGAGACGAGCCACACCGGGGGATAAAGCCGCAACGCTTCCTTCAGCACGGCGCCGGTATAGCGCAGCGCC
>JAABQT010000176.1 GCA_011391295.1 Betaproteobacteria bacterium | reverse complement strand
CCAGGGCTTGCCCAGCATGTCTTTCTGCGCAAAGGTCTTCTCCGGCGCATGCAGCAGCGGCAGCTCGAACGCCGGCGCCGGCTTGCCGATGAGCGGCGAGGGCACCTCGCGCGGGTCGAGCGTCAGGCCGACGGCCAGCAGCACCACCAGGGCGGCGAAGGCCGCCACCACCCACGCCATCCTCACGCCACGACCTCCGCCCCGCGGCGCGCCGGCATCGTGAGCCGGTAACGGCGATCGCTCGCCGCCAGCAACCCGCCCAGCGCCATGATCAGGCAGCCGCCCCAGATCCAGTCGATGAACGGCTTGTGCTGCACCTTCACCAGCCAGGCGCCGCCCTCGAGCGGGTCGCCGAGCGATACGTAGAGGTCGCGCGTCAGCCCGGCGTCGATCGCCGCTTCGGTCATGGTCTGTTCCTGGGCCGTGTACACGCGCCGCTCGGGATACAGCACCGCGACCGGCTTGCCGGCGCGCGTGACGGACACTTTCGCCTGCGCCGCGCGATAGTTCGGCCCGTTCACCGAGCGCACCGACTCGAGCCGGAACACGTGATTGCCCAGCGTGATGGCGTCCCCGGGGCGCATGTTCGCGTCCTGCTCGCTGTCGTAGCCCTTCACCAGCGTCACGCCGACCACGAACACCGCGACCCCCAGGTGCGCCAGCACCATGCCGTAGTGCGAGCGCGTCTGGCCGAAACCCTTGCGCAGGCTGAGCAGGCAGGTGGCGGCGATCCACACGGCAAGCGCCAGCCCGAATCCCACCAGCGCGTGCCACTGCCCGAAGGCGAAGGGCAGCAGGAGACCGGCCGCCAGGCTCACCGCCAGCGACCAGCGCAGCAACACGGCGAGCTCCGGCAGGCTCGCCCGCTTCCAGCGCGCCAGCGGACCCACCCCCATCAGGAACAGCGCCGGCGCCATCAGCGGCACGAACACCGTCTCGAAATACGGCGGCCCGACCGAGATCTTGCCGCCGCCGAAGGCGTCCAGCAGCAACGGATAGAGCGTGCCGAGCATCACCGAGCCGGCGGCCGCCAGCAGCAGCACGTTGTTGCCGAGCAGCATCGACTCGCGCGACACGGGCGCGAAGGAGCCGCCCTGGCCGATGCGAGCGGTGCGCCAGGCATACAGCACCAGCGCGCCGCCGATGGTGAATGCGAACAGCCCGAGGATGAACACGCCGCGCTTGGGATCCACGGCGAAGGCGTGCACCGAGGTAAGCACGCCCGAGCGCACGAGGAAGGTGCCAAGCAGCGACAGGCCGAAGGCGACGATGGCGAGCAGCACCGTCCAGCTGCGGAACGCGCCGCGCTTCTCGGTCACCGCGAGCGAGTGGATCAGCGCGGTGCCGACCAGCCACGGCATGAAGGAGGCGTTCTCCACCGGATCCCAGAACCACCAGCCGCCCCAGCCGAGCTCGTAGTAGGCCCAGCCGCTGCCGAGCGCGATGCCCAGCGTGAGGAACACCCAGGCCACCGTGGTCCAGGGCCGCGACCAGCGCGCCCAGGCAGCGTCGAGCTTGCCCGAAAGCAGCGCGGCGACGGCGAACGCATAGGCGACGGAAAAGCCCACGTAGCCCATGTAGAGCATCGGCGGGTGGATCACCATGCCCAGGTCCTGCAGCAGCGGATTGAGGTCGCGGCCGTCGGCCGGCACCGGGAACAGCCGATCGAACGGATTCGAGGTGAACAGCATGAAGGCGAGAAAGCCCGCGCTCACCAGCCCCAGCACGCCGAGCACGCGCGCCACCATCTCCTCGGGCAGGTGCGCGCTGAACAGGCTCACCGCGGTCATCCACACGCCGAGCATCACGCACCACAGCAGCAGCGAGCCCTCGTGACCGCCCCAGGCGCCGGCGATGCGGTACTGCAGCGGCAGCGCGCTGTTGGAATTCGTCGCCACGTACTGCACCGAAAAATCGTTGCTGACGAAGGCATACACCAGGCAGCCGAAAGCGAAGGTCATGAGCAGCGCATTCACCTGCGCCGCCGGACGCGCCACGCCCATCCACGCCGCGTCGGCGCGCGCGGCGCCGGCGAGCGGCAGGACGCCCTGCAGCAGCGCGACGATGAGCGCAAGCGACAGCGCGAGTTGTCCGAGCTCGGGGATCATTTCAGGGTCTTCGCCATTCTGTCGGCGGTCTCCTGTGCGCGCTTCACGGCCTCGGCGGCTTCCGGCGGCATGTAGTTCTCGTCGTGCTTGGCGAGCACCTCGCGCGCGCGAAACACCCCGTCGGGGCCCAGCTGGCCCTGCGCCACCACGCCCTTGCCCTCGCGGAACAGGTCGGGCAGCGCGCCGTTGTAGAGCACCGGGATGGTCTTGGCGGTGTCGGTGACCAGGAAACGCACTTCGACGCCACTGCGCTGCACGCTGCCCGATTGCACCATGCCGCCGATGCGGAAGGTGCGGCCCTGCGGCGCTTCGTTCGCGGCCACCTGCGAGGGCGTGAAGAAGAACACCAGGTTCTGCTCGAACGCGTTGAGCACCAGCGCCGCGGCGACGCCGAGCGCGGCGAGGCCGAGCGCGATCACGGCCAGCCTCTTATGCCTTGGCTTCACGTACGCGCCTCCGCAGGAAAATGATTTCGAGCGCGAGCGCGGCGAAGGTCACGGCGTAGGACCCCCAGACGTAGAAGCCGTACCCGCCCATGGCCCAGAATTCGCTCCAGCCGCCCCAGTTCATTCTCGCTCCTTGATGATGCAGCGCACACGCGCGAGCGACGCGGCGATGCTGTACAGCCAGAACGCCAGCGCCATCAGCAGCATTCCCGTGAGCATGGTGCTCGCCATGCTCGGCGCCCGGGTCAGGCTCACCGAGGCGCCCTGGTGCAGCGTGTTCCACCATTGCACCGAGTAATAGATGATCGGAACGTTGACCACGCCGACGATCGCCAGCAGCGCACCGGCGCGGTCGGCGCGCCGCGGGTCGTCGATCGCCGCCTGCAGCGCCATGAACCCTAGATACAGGAACAGCAGGATTAGTTCCGAAGTCAGCCGCGCATCCCACACCCAGTAGGCGCCCCAGGTCGGCCGGCCCCAGAGCGCGCCGGTCCATAGCGCAATGAACGTGAACAGCGCGCCGGTGGGTGCCAGCGCACTCGCCATCATGGCCGACAGGCGCGTATTGAAGGCAAGCCCGATCGCCGCCCAGAACGCCATCACCACGTAGAGCAACATCGACATCCAGGCCGCCGCCACGTGAATGAATATGATGCGGTAGGCCTCGCCCTGCTGCGCGTCGGTCGGCGCGACGAAAAAGCCGACATAAAGACCGGCAGCCGCGAGCAGCGCGGCGCCAACGGCGCACCAACGGGCGATCGACCCGGCGAGCGGGAAGAACGTCTGCGGGGACGCGAACCAGAACCAGCGCATGGTTGAACTCACTCCGTAGAAATTCGCAATGCTGCGGCGATCGCCAGGGGCGCGAACACCGCCGCGACCACCAGCAGCGCCGCGAGCAGCATCAACTGTCCATCCGGCGCCAGCCCGGCCGACGCCATGTCCACGCTGCCCGCGCCGATGATCAGGACCGGCACGTACAGCGGCAGCACCAGCAGCGAGAGCAAGACCCCGCCGCCGCGCAGCCCCAGCGTCAGCGCCGCGCCGATGGCGCCGATCAGGCTGAGCACCGGCGTGCCAAGAAGCAATGATAAGGCAAGCGTGCCGTAGAGCGCCGCCGGCAGGTCGTACTGCAGCGCGATCAGCGGCGCGATCGCCACCAGCGGCAGCCCGGACACCAGCCAGTGTGCCAGTACTTTGGCAGCGGCGATGACGCCCAGCGGCGACACGCCGAGCAGCATCTGCTCCAGCGTGCCGTCGGCATGGTCGGCGGCGAACAGGCGCGAAAGCGACAGCATCGACGACAGGAGCGCCGCCACCCAGATCACCCCGGGCGCGATCGAGCGCAGCAGGTTCGGCTCGGCGCCGATGCCCAGGGGAAACAGGCTCGCCACGATGACGAAGAACAGCAGCGCCGTGCCGACGTCGCTCGGCCGGCGCAGCGCGAGCAGCAGGTCGCGCCGGAGGAGGCAGCGCGCCGCCGCGATCATCCCAGCTCGACCACGCGCAGCACCGCAGCGCCGATGTTCGCCTCCTGGTGCGTGGTGTAGACCACTGCGCCGCCCGCCGCCACGTGGCTCGCGATCAGCTCCTCCGTGAACCGGGCGGCGGCCGCATCGAGCGCCGCGAAGGGCTCGTCGAGCAGCCACAGCGGCGCCGCGGCGCTGAGGAGCAGGCGCGCGAGCGC
>JAABQT010000175.1 GCA_011391295.1 Betaproteobacteria bacterium | reverse complement strand
CACCGCAAAGCCGTCCGCGGCAAGTCTTAGTGCGATTGCCTGGCCAAGGCCCGATCCGGCCCCGGTGACCGCGGCCATGCGTTGGTTCGACGTCATCGTTCCCCTCCCCTGTTCAGACGCCAAAAGCCGTTGCGCGCACCGCCCATAGTGACAGCGCCTCCGATTTTCCGGGAATCGCCTCGGCCGGAATGCGATCCCCGGCAAACGCCGCTTTTCCGCCCGCACGCGCGAACGTCGTGCCGGAGGCGAGCAAGGCGCACTGGCGCTTGCGCGTCAGGCGCTCGATGCGGCTCGCCGTGTTGACGGTGTCGCCGACGTAACTGTACTGCAGCAGATTCGGCGAGCCGATCGATCCCGCCACGACGGGTCCTGTATGCACGCCGATGCCGATGGCGATCGCCGTCTCGCGGCGCGCCACCCGCCGATCGTTCAGGGCTTCGAGCCGGCGCAGCATGCCGAGCGCCGCGTCGAGCGCGCGGCGTGCGTGGTCCGCACCGCCGGTCTCCGGAAACACCGCGTAGATGTTGTCGCCAATGTACTGCATCACTATGCCGCCCCGCGCGGCGATCTCAGCCGACATCTCGGCAAAGAACTCGTTCAGCACCTGCACCACCGCGGTCGGCCCGAGCCGCTCCGAGAGCGCGGTGAAGCCGCGGATGTCCGCGAACAGCGCCGTAATCTCCTGCGCTTCGCCTTCCAGGTTCACCGCCGCCGGATCGCGGTTCACGCGCTCAAGGAGCGGCGCGGGCAGAAAGCGCGTCAGCGAGTCGCGCTCCACCACCTGGCGCACGATCGAGCCGAGCTTGCGCGCGCTGTAGAAGAGCATCTGCCCGAGGAGCGCGATCACCGTCAGCTCGACATAGGTGAGCACGTCCACCGCGTCGTTGATCCACAGCACGGCGAAGTAAGCCGCCGCGCCGTAGGCCACGGCGCCGATGGACAGCAGCCACGAGAATCTGAGCAGGTTGGTGGCGAGCAGCACCACCAGTACGATGCCCGAGGCGTAGAGTTGGTGCGGGACGAGCGCGGGGTCGTTCACGAGCAGGTAGCGATGCCCGGCATGCATACACAGCGCGAGCACCGTGATGTCGATGCCGGCGAGCACGGCGGCGATCCAGCGTCGGTAGTAGCGCCGCAGCCAGGTGAGTCCGGAAACCAGCGCGCCCATTCCCCAGCCCAAGGCGAGCACGGCGCCGGGAGACACCGTGCCGCTCGCGAAGAGCTCCGCGCCGCCGGTGATCAGGCCGACGACGGTCCAGATGGCGACGCGAAAGACGTTGAGCAGCCGCTCGTTGCGCCACGCCTGCGCGTAGAGGATCTGCGCGAGGGCGGGGGACTCGCCCGTCATCCGGCTCAGCGCCTGAGCAGGAGCTGCACGTCGCCGAGCGCGCGCTCGGCGAATCCCGCCTTGCAGTAGCACAGGTAGAACTCCCACATACGGACGAACTCATCAGGGTAGCCGAGGGCGCGCACTTCGGCCAGCCGCGCGAGGAAGTTGTCGCGCCAGCGCGCGAGCGTCGTCGCGTAGTGCAACCCGATGTCCTCGACGTCCGCAATGCGCAGGTCGCTCGCCGCGGCCATCGCCTGCGACAGCGCGCCGAGCGACGGGATGCAGCAGCTCGGGAAGATATAGCGCTTGATGAAGTCCACCTCGTCGCGCGCGCGCGCGTAGTGCCGGTCGTCGATGACGATGGACTGCAGGAGCATCTTCCCGCCGGGCGCGAGCCGCGCCGCGGAGACACGGAAGAACTCTTCGAACTGGCGGTAGCCGATGGCCTCGATCATTTCGATCGACACCAGCTTGTCGTAGCGGCCGGCGAGGTCGCGGTAGTCCTCGAGCAGCACGGTGACGCGGTCCTCGAGCCCCGCGGCGCGCACGCGCCCGCGCGCGAGCTCGTACTGGCTTGGCGAAATCGTGGTGGTGGTGACGCGGCAGCCGTAGCGCCCGGCGGCGTGCAGCGCGAAGCCGCCCCAGCCGGTGCCGATCTCGAGCACGTGATCACCGGGGCCGAGCGCGAGCTTCGCGCACACGGCCTCGAGCTTCGCGCGCGAGGCGTCGGCCAGCGTCATCGCCGGGTGCTCGAAGATGGCGCACGAGTACATCATGGTTTCGTCGAGGAACAGGCGGAAGAACTCGTTGCCGAGGTCGTAGTGCGCGGCGATGTTGCGCCGGCTGTCGGCGCGCGTATTGCGGTGCAGCCAGTGCGCCGCAAGCCGCAGCGACGCCGACAAGCGCGACAGACCGCCCTCCATCGCGTCCAGGGCCTCGCGGTTGCGCAGCAGCAGGCGCATGACGCCGGTGAGATCCGCGGCGCTCCAGTGCCCGAGCATGTAAGACTCGCCCGCACCGACCGAGCCGCCGAAGGCGAGGTCGGCGTAGAATGCCGGGTTGTGGACGCGCACTACCGCCGCGGGGTTCGCCTCCTTGCCGAAGCGGAAGGTTTGCGTTCCTTCGTGCAGCACCAGCGCGCCATGCGACAGGCAAGCCAGGCGCGAGAAGACGATGCGGCGCGCGGCGTCGCCGAGGAAGTTGCGCCGCACGGGCGCGCGCGGCAGGTCGATGCGGACGGTATCGGTCATGGGTGGGCGTAGTAAGGGGTGCGGCGCGCCCAAAGGCGCAATGCCTGCCAGTAGATGGCGCCCAGCACCTGGACGGTCATGAAGGGAAAGCGCGCGAGCGCCGTGGCGAGCGAGGCGCCCGAAATCTCGCGCCGCTCGAGCGCGAGGGTGGCGTCGAACACCTTGAGCCCGCCCTGGAAGTTATCCATGTGCACGGCAAGTCGCGCGCCGGGCTCGGTGAAGCGCCAGTCGTAGCCCAGGTCCATCGGCAGGAACGGCGAAACGTGGAACACCTTATTGAAGCGAAAGCGCAGCGCGCGGCCGCGGCCGATGCTCGAGGCCACCGGCAGGACGTAGGCGTGGCGCTCGTTCCAGGGCGTGTTGGTGATCTCGGCGAGGACGGTCTCGACGCGCTCGCCGCTCGCGTCGTAGCAGTAGTAGAAGCTCACCGGGTTGAAGCAGTGGCCGAACATGCGCAGGTGCGTAAGTATCCGCACCGGCCCGGCCGGACGCACCCCGGTCTCGCGCGCGACGTGTGCGCGCACCACTTCATCCAGCGACAGCGCGGGGTCGCCAAGATAGTCCGCGCGCTTCATCCAGGCGAGCGCGGGGCGACCGGTGGACCAGAACCAGCGCCCGCGAAACACGCGCTCGAGCTCGGCGAGGTCGAGCCACGCCATAAACAGGCGGTAGTCGAAGGCATGCGGCCGCGGCGCGTAGCGCCGGTGCCTAAGCCGACCGGTATAGAGGGCGCTGTGCATGGCGTTGGCGGAAGTCGTCCAGCGCGGCGAGGGCGCTCACCACGCCGTCCTCGTGAAAGCCGTGGCGCCACCAAGCGCCGCAGTAGTAGGTGTTGAGCGGCCCGTTCAGCTCGGCCCGGCGCGCCTGCGCGGCGACGCCCGCGGGCGTGAACTGCGGGTGGTGGTAGGTGATGCGCTTGATGACCTTGCGCGGGTCGATCCGGTCGCTGCGGTTCAGAGTGACGAGGAACGGCTCGGGCGCATCCAGCCCCTGCAGGATGTTCATATTGTAGGTGAGCGCGACGCGCTCGCCCGGCTCGGGCAGCACGTGGTAGTTCCACGCCGCCCAGGCGCGGCGCTTGCGCGGCAGGAGCTGCGAATCCGTGTGCAGCACCGCCTCGTTCTCCTGGTACGGGATCGCGGCGAGCACTTCGCGCTCCGCGGGGCTCGGGTCAGCGAGGATGCGCAGCGCCTGGTCGCTGTGGCAGGCGAGAAACAGCGCGTCGAAGCGCTCGGCGTCGCGCCCGCGCGCCTTGACGATCACGCTCCCGGGCAGGCGCCGGATCGAGTCGACCGGCGTGCGCAGGCGGATGCGGTCGCGAAACGGCGCGGTGAGCTTCTCCACGTAGCGCGCCGAGCCACCGCGGATCACGCGCCACACCGGCCGCGCGTTCACCGACAGCATGCCGTGATTGTGCAGGAAGCGCACGAAGAAGCGCGCCGGGAAGCGTTGCATCGATGCCGGATCGGTGGACCAGATCGCCGCGCCCATCGGCACGATGTAGCGCTCGATGAAGGCGCGCCCGTAGCCGCCGCGCGCGAGCACTTCGCCGAGCGGCAGTTCGCCGCCGGGCGCTTCGAGCAGCGCCGGCGCCTCGCGGTTGAAGCGCAGAATGTCGCGGATCATGCCGAGAAACGACGGCCGCAGCAGATTCAAGCGCTGCGCGAAGAGCGTGTCGAGCGAGGTGCCGTTGT
>JAABQT010000174.1 GCA_011391295.1 Betaproteobacteria bacterium | reverse complement strand
TGCCTTTGACGCGCAGGATCTCCTTCACTTGCATATCATCCTCCCGTGGCCGATCCGCGCGTCAAATGGTAGACCAAACGAATTGATCGGGACAGGCCCAATTTTCTGCTATCTGATCAACAGCGTGGCCAGCCCGAGGAGCAGGCCCATGCTCACCACGTCGGTGGCGGTGGTGAGAAAGATGCTCGAGGCGGTCGCGGGGTCGAAACCGAGCCGCTTCAGGGTCAGCGGCACCATGGCGCCCGAGAGCCCGCTCGCGACGCAGGAGACGACCATCGCCATGAACACCACGAAGGCCAGCAGGAACGGGTGCTTGGAGCCCTGACTGCCCGCCGTGACGTACATGCCGATCGCCGCCACCAGGCCGACGCCGGCGCCATTGAGCAAACCAAGCCCCGCCTCCTTGGTGATCAGTTTGCGCTCGGTTCCCGGCTTGAGCTCGCCGATGGTCATGCCGCGCAGCGTCACGGCCAGCGCCTGGCAGCCGGTATTGCCCGATTGCCCGGCCAGCACCGGCAGGAACAGCGCCAGAATCACCAGCCGGTCCACCGTGTCCTGGAAATAACCGACCACCGCCGCGGCGAGGAACGCCGTGAGCAGGTTCAGCTGCAGCCACGGGTGGCGCATGGACAGGCTGCGCTGCCACGGCGTACCGAGGCGCTCTTCCTTGTCGACGCCGACCATGCTGCCGGGCTGCGCCGCGATGTCGAAGGCGCGCGCCTCGAACATGCTCTGACCGCGCACCAGGCCGCGCAAACGGTTCTCCGCGTCGACCACCGGGTAGACCGGATAGTGGCGGTCGAGCACCTGCTTCATTGCGTTCTCGAGGATGGTCGGCGCGTGCAGTGAAAACACCTCGGTGAGCATCACGTCGCGCAGCGCCTTGGCATGCTCGTTGAACAGCAGGTCGCGCATGGTGACGATGCCCAGCAAGCGCTCGTCATCGTCGACCACGTAGATGTAGGTGATGAAGGCGGTCTTCACCAGCTCGTGCAACGCCTCGATCGCCTGGCCCACCGTGGCCTGCGGCGGGAACTCGGCATACACCGGCTCCATCATGCGGCCGATGGTGCCTTCTGCGTACAGCGCGTTGCGCTGCCATTGGCGTGCGTATTCGAGCGGCGCGGCGGCCAGCGCGCGCTCGCGCGTCTCCGCGGGCAGCTCTGCGAGGATCTCCTGCGCGAAGCCCGGGCTCAGCCGGGCCAGCACGGCGGCGACCTCGGCGCCGCCGAAATGTGCCAGCTTTTCCGCCGCGCTCTGCGGCGACTGGAGCTTGACCTCGTCGATCAGGCCGGTCGCCGAGCGCTGGATGGTGGGACGATCGATCGATTCCACGTCTGCCTCCGTTTCCGCTAAATGCCGAGCGCATCGGCAACCAGCCGCCGCAGGTCGCGCCGCAACGATGTCCTGAGCGCCGCGTGCCGCGTGCTGCGCACCAGATTCTTCAACTCCCAGGGGTCGCGCTCGAGATCGTAGAGCTCGTCGAGCTCCCCGGCCACCCCGCGGTTCACCCAGTGGATCAGCTTGTGGCGGTCCGTGCGCACCGCCTTGTAGGTCATGCCGACCAGCCAGGGCATCGCCTGCTCGGCCCAGTACTCCACGAGAAACGATTTGCGCCAGCCCCTGCGCCGCCCGGCAAGCAACGGCGCGAGCGAACGACCCTGCACCTGCGCGCCAGGCCGGCCGCCGGCGAACTCGATCAGCGTGGGCGCGATGTCCGGGCAGATGACCAGGTCGCGAATGCGCGCACCGGCCTTCGCCCGTCGCGGATAGCGCAGCACGAAGGGCGCGCGGATACCCTCCTCGTAGGCAAAGCGCCGCTCCGGTCCCAGGCCGTGTTCGCCGAAGAAGTAGCCGTTGTCGCCGAGAAACAGGATCAGCGTATCGTCCAGGCGCTTTTGCCGCGCGAGCGCCTCCAGCAGCATGCCCACGCCCTCGTCCACCGAGGCCATCATGCGTGCGCGCTGACGGATTTCCTCCTGCGAACCGGCCTGGATCGCATCAAGCAGCGCGCGTGAATGCTTCGACCTCTTCAGTTCGAATGCATCGGCCCAGGCCGGCTTTTGCCTCACCAGCCCGCGGGCCGACAGCATGTTGGGCTTCTTCGGGAACACACCGTTGGCGTACAGGCCGCGGTGGCGCTCGGCCGGGATGTAGCCGCCAAAGCGGCTCATGTCGAGCGTGCCGTCCGCCGCCTGGTGCGCATCCGGATGCACCGCCTTGTGCGCGAAGAACAGCGCAAACGGCTTGCTGCGCTTGCGCTCGACGAAAGCGAGCGCTTCCTGGTTGAGCAGGTCGGTCATATACCCGGAACGCGTTTCGTAGGCGCCGTTCACGTTGAGCCGCGGGTCATTCAGGCTGCCGTGCCCGTCGAAGCTCACCCAGTGGTGGTACCCGGGGCGCGGCATGCCGTCGTTGCCCATGTGCCACTTGCCGACATGCCCGGTTTCGTAGCCGAGTTTCTGCAGCGCCAGGTGGTAGTTCGGCAGGCGCTGGCTCATGGCGTCGCGCGCCACGTTGTCGATGATGCCGTGGCGGCTCGCGTACTGGCCGGTGACGATCGAGGCGCGATTGGGCGAGCAGATCGGCGTGGTGTGGAACGCACGCTCGAACAACGCTCCTTCCGCCGCCAGGCGATCCACGTGCGGCGTCTTCATGTAGGGATGGCCGCCGGCGCCGAATTCGTCGTAGCGCAAGTCGTCGACCAGGATCACGATGAAATTTGGCTTCATGGCCGCAAGTCTAAGCGAGCGCTCCTCGATTGCGGCAAAATTCCCAGCTTTCCCGGCCGCAGTTCCGTATGCTGGGCGGTCCCCGTTGACAGGAGCGTGCGCCATGGCGAATGCGAGCCCGGAAAGCTCCCCGCAGGAAAAAATCGGCCGGCAACTGCTCGGCCCGCTGGACGACGCGCTGGGCCTCGTGCAGCGGTACCGGCAGACCGAAGACTTCCAGGATTACGTCGGCGCGCGGCTGACTCTGGTGATTCCCGCGGGCCTGCTGCTTGCGGTGGCCGCCATCGCCTGCGCGATGACGCCCATCATGCTGCTGGTGGGCACGCGGCCGGTGGCCGCGCTGGCGGGACTGCTGATCGCGCCCGTGGTGCTTGCCGGAAGCCTGTTTGTCCTGGGTTACGTGTTCTTCGCATGGCTGGAGGAGCGCTCGCTGGCGCGCTCCCTGGGCCATCGCACCGGAGCGGCGCCTGGCCAGCTCGGCAGGTGGCTCAAGCGCAAGCTGGGCGCAGACCTGGGCAAGGCGCCGCGTGTGCCCTGGCTGCTGGCGGGGCTGTTCGTGTTCCTGCCGCTGGCGATCCTCGCCCACCAGGCGCCCGGCGTCGGGGCGCCGCTGATTGTCCTGCTGGCGGCAATGCCCGTTCTCTACGCGCGGCTGGAGCGCTGACGATACTGCGCGGCATGCGGGCCAGCGCCGCGCTGCTCACCGTGCTCGCGGCCTGCGTTCCGCCCGCGCACGCGCAGGCGCCGCCGCGCCTCGAGCCCGGCGTCACGCAGGAACTGGCACGTTGGCGCGCGACGCACTATCGCGATCCGCACTACGCGCTGCGACTGCGCATCGACGCGCGCAAGGCGACGGCCGCCGGACAGCTGGAACTGCGCGTAGCGCTCAAGCGCCGCGTCGATCTGGTTCTCGACTGGCGCGGCGCACCGGTGCGCCACCTGCGCGTCAATGGCAAGCCGGTCCGGGCGCGTCACGAGAAGCAGCACCTGGTCATTGCGCGCCGGGCGCTGAAGTCCGGCGAAAATCTGCTGCAGCTCGAGTTCAGCGCACCGGTCGCCGTCGCGGGCAGCGCGCTGACGCGCTATCGCGACCGCGAGGACGGCGCGAGCTACGTTTATTCGCTGTTCGTTCCCGCCGACGCCAGCAGCGCCTTTCCGTGCTTCGACCAGCCGGACCTCAAGGCGCGCTTTTCACTTGAGCTCGCCCTGCCGCAGGACTGGCGCGCGGTATCGAACGCGCCTGCACTGGAGGAAGCGCCGGGACGCGCGCGCTTCGCCGAGACCGAGCCGATCTCCACTTACCTATTCGCGTTCGCCGCCGGCCCCTTCGCGACCCTCGACCTGCCCGGCGAGGCGACGCGATTGTACGTGCGCCGTTCGCAGCTCGAGCGCGCCCGGGAACACGCGCCGGAGGTGCTGCGCCTGAACCGCGCGGCGCTGGGCTTCTTCGAGAAGGAATTCGCCCGGCCCTTTCCCTTCGCCAAGTACGACCTGGTGCTGATACCGGAACTCGCCTACGGCGGCATGGAGCACGCCGGCGCCACCTTCCTCAACGAG
>JAABQT010000017.1 GCA_011391295.1 Betaproteobacteria bacterium | reverse complement strand
CATGCCGATCAGCATTGCCCTCGGGGTCGGTGCCCTGGGCGCCGCACTGGTCTATCCGGTGCTCAACCCGATCATCATCCCGACCCGCTTCGTCGGACTGCTGTCGGACTCCTTCCTGCTGCTCTCGGCCCCCCTGTTCATTCTCGCCGGCAACCTCGCGGCGCGCGGCGGCGTGGCCCGCGCCATCATCGATCTGGCCACGGCACTGGTGGGCAGGTTCCGGGGCGGGCTTGCATACGTGAACGTGCTGGACAGCATGCTGTTCGGGGGGATTTCAGGATCGGCGGTCGCCGACGTATCGGCCCTGGGCACGTTCCTGATTCCGCAGATGGAGCGCAAAGGCTACGACCGGGACTTCGCCACGGCGCTGACCATCAGCACCGCGATCCTGGCGCCGATCGTCCCGCCCTCGATCATCGCGGTGATCTACGCGTGGATGGCGGACGAGTCGGTGGCGGCGATCTTCGCGGCCGGCTATCTGCCCGGGCTGCTGATCGCCATCGGCATGTCGGTGCCGATCTTCATCATCGCGCGCAAGCGCAACTACCCGAAAGAGAAGCCGCCGACGCTGCGCGAGTTCGGGGTGGTGCTGCGCCGCTCGCTGCCCGCGCTCATGATCCCGATCATCATCATGGGCGGCATCGTCTTCGGGCTGTTCACGCCGACCGAGGCCGCCGCCGTGGCGGTGGTCTACGCGCTCATCGTGCCGCCGCTGTTTTACAAGGAACCCACCCTGCGGCAGCTGCCGAAGATCTTTGCCGACTCCGCGCGGCTTACCGGCGTGATCGGCCTGATCATCGGCATGGTGGGCTCCTTCGGCTGGGTGCTCACCTACTCCAAGTTTCCGCTTCACGTCGCCGAGGCGATCGGCCAGGTGGCGCCGACCTGGTGGGCGTTCATGATGCTGGTGATCGTGCTGTACGTCCTGCTCGGTACCTTCCTCACCCCCGCGGAGATCATCCTGGTGACGGTGCCGGTGCTGCTGCCCGGGGCCGTGGCGGTCGGCATCCATCCGATCCATTTCGGCATGGTGTGCGTGATCGCCTCCGCCCTTGGCCACGTGACGCCGCCGGTCGGCCTGTGCCTGTTCGTGGGCATGGCGATCAGCGGCCTGCCCATGGAGAAGCTGGTGCCCTCGCTCCTGCCGTTCATCGCCGCCATCATCGTGGTGCTGTTCGTGGTCGCGTTCATCCCGGAAATCTCGCTCTACCTGCCGCGGGCTTTCGGCTTCGTCAAGTAGCAGCGCGAGGAACGCATGCGCCCCATTCCCGCCCGGGACAAACTCACCGTCTGCTTCGCGCACGTCGCCTACCGCCTGGGCGAGCGCTTTGCGCTGCGCAACACCGGGCTCGACTGGTTCGAGGTGCGCAGCCCGGACGACCTGAAGGCGCGCATCGCGCAAGCCGACGTGCTGCTGTGCTCCGGCCTGTGGCGCAACGACCTGATTCCCCGGGCGCCGCGGCTGGCCTTCGTCCAGTCGATCAGCGCCGGCACCGACCAGTATTCGCGCGGGGCCCTGGCCGAAGCCGGCATCCGGGTGGCCAGCGCGCAGGGCGCCAACGAACGCGCGGTCGCCGAGCACGCCATCGCGCTGATCCTCGCGCTGGCGCGCAAGATCCCCGAGGCGCGCGACAACCAGGCGGCGAAGAACTGGCGCGGCATGATCGGCGAGATCGCGCGGCGCGAGGACGAACTGGGCGGCAAGACCCTGCTGATCGTGGGCCTGGGGCGCATCGGCTCCCGCCTGGCGACACTCGCCAAGGCCTTCGACATGAAGGTCATCGGGTGCCGTCGCGACGTGTCCAGGGGCGCGGGCGCGGCCGACCGGGTGGTGGGCGAGGAGGGGCTGCTTGCCGTGCTGCCGGAAGCCGACTTCGTTGCGCTGACCTGCCCGCTCACGCCTGCCACCGAGAACCTGATCGATGCGAAGGCACTCGCGGCGATGAAGCCCTCGGCCTGCCTCGTCAACGTCGCGCGCGGCAAGGTGGTGAACGAGCCTGCGCTGTTTGAGGCGCTCGGGCGCAACGCGATTGCCGGGGCGGCGCTCGATTGCGTGTGGCAGGAGCCGCTGCCGGCGCAGTCCGCGCTGTGGAGCGTACCCAACCTGCTGATCACGCCGCACACCGCCGGCGAGACGCAGCGCTACGAGGACAACGTGATCGACCTGCTGCTGGAAAACCTCGAGCGGCTGTGGCGGGGGGAAACCGCGTTGAAGAACCAGTTCGTCTGAGACGACGCGTCAGCCTGCCATCGCTTGAAAGGAGACCACCGATGAAACGCAAGGCGACAGGCAGGAAGCTGCCGGCGAAGAAAACCGCGGCGAAGAAGAAGGTGCAGCCGATTCCGGCCGGCTATCACTCGATTACTCCCTACCTCGCCGTGCGCGGCGGCGCGCAGGCGATCGAGTTCTACAAGAAGGCGTTCGGTGCGAAGGAGCTCGTGCGCATGCCCGGGCCCGACGGCAAGCTCGGCCATGCCGAGGTCCAGATCGGCGATTCGCGCGTCATGCTGTCGGACGAGTACGAGGCGATGTCGTTCTTCGGTCCGCAGACGCGCGGCGGCACGACCGTGCTCATCCATCTTTACGTCAAGGACGTGGATGCCACGGCCGCTCGCGCGGTTGCTGCCGGTGGCAAGGTGGTGCGGCCTCTGCAGGACCAGTTCTACGGCGACCGCACCTGCTCGATCGAAGACCCGTTCGGCCACATGTGGTACGTCGCCACGCATACCAAGGATCTCTCGATGGCTGAGATCAAGCGGGGCGCGGAGCAGGCAGCGAAGAAGGAAGGCGGCTGAAGGTCCGCTGCGCGAGCAGCTTACTCGCCCTGCACGAATCCAATCTTGCGCTTCGGCGCCGGCATGGCGACCCCTTGCTCGGTGAAGGCGTAAGGCACGTACTTCGCGTACCTGCCGCGCCCCTCACGCTGGCTAGTCGCCTCGTCTAAGATCACAAACTGTGATCTTAGAACCGTAACTTCTTGTTCCGTCAGCTGAAAAGCGAAGTCCGGCGGGAACCGCTCCAGATTGCGCTTGACCGCCTGGACCAGGGCTCTCGTTTGGACGCCATAGAGCACCGCCAGGTCCGAGGCCAGCATGACCTTGTGCCCGCGAATCGAGTGGATACGCAAGACCCGACTACGATATCGGCACCATGTCCCTCAAACGCCCCAAAGGCCCCGCCGGCACCTTCGTCGTCCTCGAGCACAGCTCTTCGATCCTGAAGGGGAACCCGCTCGGGGATCCGCACGTGCGCAAGGTCGGGGTGTGGCTGCCGCCGCAGTACGACGAGGGCACCAGGCGGCGTTTCCCGGTGCTCTACGACCTGGTCGGCTTCACTGGGTCAGGACTCGCGCACGCCAACTGGAAGCCCTTCGGCGACAACGTGCCGGAGCGCGCTGCGCGGCTCATCCATGAAAAGAAGATGGGTCCCGCCATCATCGTGTTTCCGGACTGCTTCACTGCCTTGGGCGGCAACCAGTACGTCAACTCCTCCGCCATCGGCGACTACGCCGACTACCTGACTCGCGAGATCATTCCCTTCGTCGACCGGGAGTTCCGCACCCTGGCGTCGCGCGAGCACCGCGGCTGCTTCGGCAAGTCCTCAGGCGGCTACGGCGCCATCATCCACGGCATGAAGTACGCGAAGTACTGGGGCGCCATCGCCGACCATTCTGGCGACGCCTACTTCGACTTCGTCTACTGGCACGACTGGCCGAACACCCTGAACGAGCTCGCCAAGTACCGCGTGCCCAAGCGCAGGGCCGGGGTTTACGACGCGCGCCGCGAGGCGCGGCGCAAAGGATTGGACAAGGGCCTGGACGACGGGCGCATCAAGCGGTTCCTGGCGCACGTGTGGAAGAAGGAGAAGCTCTCGGGGAAGGAAGTCCACTGCATCATGAATCTGTGCATGGCGGCGACTTATGACCCGGATCCGCGGGCGCCGAATGGGTTCAGGATTCCGTTCAATGCGGAGTCGGGGGAGGTGATTGAGGAGCGGTGGAGGGAGTGGCGGAGGAATGATCCGATCAATCTCGTTTCGAGATATCAGGAAAACCTGAAGTCACTGCGCGGGATTTACATCGACTGCGGGTGGAAGGACCAGTACCATATTCAATACGGGTCGCGGATCCTGGCGCAGCGCTTGGCCGAGGCGGGCATACAAAATCGCTACGAGGAGTTCGACGACGACCACTCCGACATCGACTACCGGATGGACGTCAGCCTGCCGTTTCTCCATAAGGCGTTACGTTAGCGCGAAGCGGAGGAGGAACTCCTCGCAAGCCTGATAAAGAACCGGCGCCGAACGCTCCAGCAGCGCGAAGTGGCTCCCCTGTGGAACGGTCCGGCTCAACTTGATCCGCGACCCCAGCGCCTCGAGCAAGCGCCGCGCATCCGCCTCCGTCGCCGTCGAATCCCCCTCGCCGCGCACGATCAGCACCGGCGCCCGGATCGCCGCAGCGTCGTACAGCGGCCGCCCGCTGAACGCCTCGAAGATGTCCGCGAAAGGCCCGTTGGGCGAGCGGAACGCGGGCGGCGAGCGCTCGCCGGACTTCGGATCGCAGACGAGCGCGCCCTCCAGCACCGAAGCGAGCACCTCATCGGACCGCCAGGCTTTCTTGTCCGCCACCGGGATGTCGGAATCCCACCGGTCGCGCAGCGCCTGGGCGGTGGTCCAGCGGTAGGCGCCGTAGGACCGGTTGAGGATCGACGGGTCCGCCGGGTCGCGCAGGAGCAGCATCCAGCCGGGATTCGGCTCCGCATAGATCGGCGCATAGAGCACGAGCGAACTCACCGCCCCCGGATTCGCCGCGGCGTAGCACCCGGCGACGACGGTGCCCCAGGAAAACCCCATCATCGCCACCGACTGGTGCCCGCGCTCCTCGCGCAGGAAGCGCAGCGCCTCGGCGACGTCCGCGATGCACTCGACCGCCCGCGCGAACGGGCGCGCCGGGTCGAACCCGGGCGTACCCGCCTCCGGCCGCGTCGAATCGCCGAAGCCGCGCAGGTCGAGCGCGTAGGCGGCAAAGCCCAGGCCCGCGAGGTGCGCGAGCAGCGAGCGCGCTGGCGGGCGCGGATCGAAGAGGAACCCGGGAAGCGTCGCGCCGTGCAGCAGCAGTACCGCGCGCTTCGCGCCCGCCGCGGGCGCGACCGCGCGCAGCGCGAGCGTGAGCCATGGCGCCGAGCGGCTCGGCACGGAAAGGCGGCCGCGGATCACGCTACGCCCAGGTAGACCTCGCGCAGCCGCGCGTCGCGCACGAGCTCGGCGGGCGTGCCGCGGAACACGAGCTGCCCGTGGTCGAGAACCGCCACCGCGTCGCTGAGCTCCAGCGCCAACTCTACGTTCTGTTCGACCAGCAGCACTGTGACGCCCATCGCGCGGATCTTGCCGATCGCCTCGAACACCTCGGCCACCACGCGCGGCGCGAGGCCCATCGAGGGCTCATCCAGCAGCAGCAGGCGCGGCCGGCACATCAGCGCGCGGCCGAGCGCGACCATCTGCTGCTCGCCGCCGGAGAGCGTGCCCGCCATCTGCGGCTGGCGCTCCAGCAGTCGCGGAAAGAGCGCCAGTACTTCCGCCAAGCGCGCCTGGGCCTCGGCGGCGCTCGGCCACAGCGGCGCCCCGAGCAGCAGATTGTCCGCGACGCTCATCTCCGGGAACGGCCGCCGCCCTTCCGGGCAATGCACCAGGCCCGCGCGCGTCACGCGGTGCGCGGGAATCCCGTTCATCACGCCGCCGCGAAAGCGCACCTCGCCCGCGCTCGGGCGCAAGAGGCCGGAGATCGCGCGCAGCAGCGTGGTCTTGCCCGCGCCGTTCGGCCCGATCACCGACACCAGCGAATGCTCGGGCACCTCCAGCTCGACGCCTTCCAGCGCGAGCGCCTTGCCGTAGTGCACGGCGAGCCCGCGGACCTCAAGCATGCTCGGCCATCCCGCCGCGCCCGCCCATGTAGGCCTCGAGCACGCGCGGCTCGCGCGACACCTCGGCCGGCGTGCCGTCGGCGATCTTCTCGCCGTAGTGGAGCACGATGACGCGCCGCGTGAGCTTCATCAGCTCGCGCAGCTTGTGCTCGATGATGACGAGCGTGAGTCCAGCGGCGTGCAGGTCCATCACCACGCGCGTGAGGCGCGCCATCTCGCCGGGCCCGAGCCCCGCGTAGGGCTCGTCGAGCAGCAGCAGCGCCGGATTGGTGGCGAGCGCGCGCGCGACCTCGAGCAGCTTCAGGTCGCCTTGCGACAGCGTGCCCGCCGGCTCGTCGCGCCGCTCCCACAGCTGCACCAGGCGCAGCACGCGCTCGGCGCTTCCCACGCCGGCCGCACCAGGCGCGCCGAGGACGTTGCCGGCGGCGGATGGGCGCGCGAGCGACACGGTCTCGCCGACGGTGAGGCTCTTGAACGGGCGCGGGATCTGGAAGGTGCGCGCCAGGCCGCGCCGCACCACGGCGTGGGGCGCGAGCGCGGCGAGCGGCTCGCCCGAGAGCGTCACGCGGCCCTCCTCGGGGCGCGCAAAGCCGGTGATGACGTTGAACAGCGTGGTCTTGCCCGCGCCGTTCGGCCCGATCACCACCGCCATCTCGCCGCGCGCCACCTCGAAGCTCACCGCCGAGAGCGCGGTGAGGCCGCGGAAGCGCTTGGTGACGCGCTCTACGGCGAGCAGCGCGCTCATTTCGCGGGGGCGGCGCGCAGGCGCCGCGCGAGGGCGGGCAGCGCCTCGCCCAGGCTCCACAGGCCGCGCGGCAGGTACAGCACACACAGGATCATCACGCCGCTGTACACGAGCAGCCGGTAGGTCTCGATCTCGCGCAGCGACTCCCCGAGCAGCGTGAGGAAGAACGCGCCGATCGCCGGGCCGAGGATGGTGCCCATGCCGCCGACGATGCCCATGATGACGATGGCGAAGGAGGTGAACAGGCCGAACACTTCCGGCCCTACGTGGCGCAGGTGGTAGGCGTAGAGCACGCCGCCCAGGCCCGCGAGCGCCGCGCCGAGCACGAAGGCGCCGAGCTTGTAGCGGGTGGTGTTGATGCCCGCCGCCATCGCGGCGAGTTCGTCGTCGCCGATGGCGCGGAAGGTGCGTCCGAGGCGCGACTCGGCCACCGCGAGCAGCACGGCGAGCGTCGCGGCGAGCAGCGCCAGGGCGGCGAAGTACAGGCCCAGCCCTGAGAGCGGGGGCTCGACGCGCAAGCCGTACTCGCCGCCGGTCACGTCGCGAAAGGTGAACGCGAGGCGCTCCAGGATCAGGGGAAACACCAGCGTGGTGAGCGACAGGTAGGGCCCGCGCAGCTTGAGGCAGGGCAGCCCGACGAGGAACGCGAAAACCACCGCCGCCAGGGATCCGGCCGGCAGCACCAGCAGCGGCGGCAGGTGCGGGCCGAGGAAGCCCGCCGTGTAGGCGCCGACGCCGAAGAACACGGCGTGCCCGAAATTGAGCTGCCCGATGTAACCCGAGAGGATGTCCCAGCTCGAGGCGAAGATGGCGTAGAGCGCGGCGAGCGTCAGCACCGACAGCACGTAGGGATTGCTCACCCAAAGGGGCAGCAGCGCCAGGGCGCCGAGCGCGGCGGCGACGGCGACGAGGCGCGCCGCGAGCCGGCGCGTCATTCGACGATCCCCTTGCCGAACAGGCCGTGCGGCCGGAACACCAGCGTGCCGATCATGATGGCGAAGGTCGCCGCGTCGCGCAGCTGCGGCGAGATGAGGTAGGCGGTGAACATCTCGGCGTAGGCGACGATGAACGCGGCGAGGATGGTGCCCCAGAGGCTCCCCAGCCCGCCCAGCACCACCACGGTGAAGGCGACCAGCAGCGGCGACCAGCCCATCTCGGGGCTGACGGTGAGGAACGGCGCAACCAGCGCGCCCGCCGCGGCCGCGAGCGCCGTGGACAGGCCCATCGCCACGAGGTAGGTGCGCTCCACCGGGATGCCCATGAGGGAGGCCATCTCCGCGTCCTGCGCGACCGCGCGCAGCTCGCGCCCGTAGCGCGTGCGCTCGAGGAACAGGTGCAGCAGCGCGACCAGCGCGAACGCCACCACCAGGGTGAGGAGCTGCTGGTGGGTGATGCGCACGCCCAGGAACTCGAGGCTCCCGGGAAGCAGCGTGGGCACGTAGCGCGGCTCGGTGCTGTAGAGGAGGACCGCCACCTCCTGCAGGAAGATCGCCATCCCGGCGGTGACGATCAGCACCCGGCCGAGCGTGTCGCGCAGCGGGAAGATAAACAGCCGGTAGAGCAGCATCCCCGCCAGCGCGGTGGCCGCCACCGCCAGCAGCCACGCCACCGGCGCCGGCATGCCGAAGCGCGTGACCAGCGTGTAGATGAGGTACGAGGCCACCAGGTACATGGCCCCGTACGCCAGGTTGAGGATGCGCGCGACGCCGAAGATCAGCGTGAAGCCCAGCGCGAGGATCGTGTAGATGGCACCCCAGATGGTGCCGAAGATGACGATGTCGGCGAGCAACCCCTGTTCTCCGGCCTGGAGACTACTTGATCCAGGCGGGCATCTGCATCTCGCCCGTCTTCATCTTCGGCGGCCAGACCGTGACCATCTCGCCCTTGTTCCACTGGATGTAGGTGAAGGGCAGGAACTCGGGGCCGGCCTCGGGGTCGTGGCGCTTGGAGAACTTGATGCGCCCGGAGACGCCGACGTGGTCCGTCGCCTCGAGCGCCTTCACCAGCGCGTCCGAGTCGAGCGAGCCCGCGCGCCGGATCGCGTCGACGAGGATGTACACGCCGTCGTAGGTGGCGAAATTGGTGTAGGCGCCGGGCACGTGGCCGTACTTCTTGGTGTAGCGGTCCCAGTAGGGGATGGTCTTCGGGCTGATCGGCGCGCGCACGCCGTGCTTCCAGGTCATGAAGGCCTGCGCACGCCCCTCGGTCTGCTCCCAGAAGCGGTCGCTCTGCGCCATCACCGTGTAGCCGGTGACCAGCGCCGGGATCTGGCGGTCGGCCCACTGGCGCGCGAAAGGCAGCCCCGCGTCGGCGGCGAGGATCACGAACACGATCTGCGCCTTCGCGCTTTGCACGCGCGAGAGCTCCACGGAGAGGTCCTTGGCGTTGGTCGAGACGCGCTCCAGCGCCACCAGCCGGCTGCCGAGGGACTGCTTGAGCGCGGTCACGATCGGCTCCACCCACACCGCGGTCTCGGCGATCACCGCCACCCTCTCGCGCTTGTAGGTGGACATCATGTCGGTGAGCTGCAGCTGCATCTGCTCGGCCATCTGGTTGGCGTTGAGGAAGGTGCGGAAGTAGTACTTGTACTTGGCGTAATCCTTCAGCACGTTGTCCGAGAGCAGCGGCGAGGCGGTGCCGGTGGAGAGGAAGATCTTCTTGTTCTCGGCGATGATCGGCTGCACGGCGAGCGACACCTCGCTGCGGTGCTCGCCGATGATCACGTCCACCTTGTCGACGAACAGCAGCCGCTCGACGGCGGTCTTGCCCTTCTCGGGGCTCTGCTCGGTCTCGGCGAACACCAGCTGGAGCTTCCTGCCGAGGACGCCGCCCGCGGCGTTGATCTCCTCGACGGCGAGGGTCGAGGCCTCCTGGATGTCGCGGCCCGGGGTGAGCTTGAAGGGCCCGATGACGCCGACCTTGATCGGGCCGGTCTGCGCCAGCGCGGGCGCGCCGAGGGCGAGGGCGGGAAGGGCGAGCGCGAGGGCGACGGCACGAACGAACGCGGAACGGTCCATGGACTCCTCCTCCTAGAGGGGTTGGCTGCGGCGGCCAGAATGGTTCAAAGTGGAACCAATGTCAAGGGGCCGGCCAGATGCGATATGCTCGGGGCATGGCAAAAGGCACGGGCGGCGAGCTGCACGAGCGCATGCTGCGGGGCAACGCGCTCACCCTGGCGTGGCGCCTGAACTACATCGCCAATTTCTACACCGTGCCGTTCTATCTCGCGCTCGAGCAGCGCATCGGCATTTCGCGGCCGGAGTACGTGATCCTGTTCTGCACGGCGCAGCATCCGGGGGTGACCGCGCAGGAAATCGTCGCCGCCACCGGGCGGCCGAAGAACAGCATCAGCGTCGCGGTGGCGAAGCTCGAGCGCAAGCGCCTGGTCGCGCGGCGCCCGAGCGCGGTCGACTCGCGCCGCATGGAGCTGCGCGTCACGCCCGCCGGCGCAGCGATGTTCCGCAGGATCGTGCCCCTGCTGGCGGCGCGCGAGCGCCGCATGCTCGCGCCGCTTTCGGCCCCGGAGCGGGCGCAATTCAACGCCTTGCTGATGAAGGTCGCCCAGTCGGTGCCCGGCTGGGCGAATCCGGACCTGTCCTCGCTCGCGCCCGTTGCGCCAGGACGCCGCAGGCGCGTGCCCGGGAAGTAGCTCGTCAGCCGCCGCCCAACGCCGCGCCGTCCAATGCGCCCAGCCGAGAATGGTGCTTGCATGCCCGCAGGGTATAACGCGCGAGCCGAGCCTGCTACAATGCGCCCCCGCAGTTAGACCCGACCCAAAGCTGGCCGCGGCCGGCTTTTTTGTTTCTGGAACTCTTCAAATGATCGTCGCTTCCGGCATCGCCATGCAGTTCGGGGCCAAGCCCCTGTTTTCCGACGTCTCCGTCAAATTCGGCGGCGGCAACCGCTATGGCCTGATCGGCGCCAACGGCTGCGGCAAGTCCACCTTCATGAAGATCCTGGGCGGGGAGCTCGAGCCGAGCGCGGGGTCGATCGCGATCGACAAGAACGAGCGGCTGGGCAGGCTGCGCCAGGACCAGTTCGCCTTCGAATCGGAGCGCGTGCTGGACGTGGTGATGCAGGGCCACGCCGAGATGTGGAACGCGATGAAGCAGCGCGACGCGATTTACGCCAATCCGGACGCGGACGAAAAGGAGTTCCTGCGCGCGGCGGACCTGGAACACAAGTACGCAGAGTACGGCGGCTACACGGCGGAGGCGAGGGCGGGCGAACTGCTGCTCGGCCTCGGGGTGGCGACGCAACAGCACCAGGGGCCGATGAGCGCGGTGGCGCCGGGATGGAAGGTGAGGGTGCTCCTCGCGCAGGCCCTGTTCGGCGACCCGGACATCCTGCTGCTGGACGAGCCGACCAACAACCTGGACCTCAACAGCATCCGCTGGCTGGAAGACGTGCTGAACCGGCGCACCAGCACGATGGTGATCATCTCGCACGACCGGCACTTCCTCTCCAGCGTGTGCACGCACATGGCGGACGTGGACTACGGCCAGATCCGCGTCTACGCCGGCAACTACGACGACTACATGGAAGCTTCCACCCTGGCGAAGCAGCAGCTGGAGAAGGACAACGCCAAGGCCAAGGACCGCATCGCCGACCTGGAGGATTTCGTGCGGCGCTTCCGCGCCCACAAGGCCAAGGCGCGCCAGGCGACCTCGCGCAGGAAGATGATCGAAAAACTCAAGGTGGAGGACGTGAAGCCCTCCAGCCGGCAGTACCCGTTCATCCGGTTCCTCGTAGACCCGAAGGAAAAGCTGCACCGCCTGGCCGTGGAGGTGAAGGGGCTGGCCAAGGGTTACGAGAAGGGCAGGAAGCTGTTCGAGAAGTTTGATCTCACCATCGAGGCGGGCGAGAAGGTGGCGATCATCGGCCCCAACGGCGTGGGCAAGACGACGCTCCTTCGCTGTCTGGCCGGCAACCTGAAAGCCGACGCCGGCACCATGAGGTGGGCCGAGAAGGCGCGCCAGGGCTACTGGCCCCAGGACCCGGTGGACGAATTCAGGGGCGACGAGCCGCTCGCCGACTGGATGGGGCGCTGGCGGCGCAAGGAAAAGCAGCAGGACGAGCTGATCGTGCGCGCGACGCTGGGCCAGCTCCTGTTCTCGGGCGACGACCAGAAGAAATCCCTCAAGGTCATCTCGGGCGGCGAGGGTCAGCGCATGCTCATCGGCAAGCTGATCCTCGACATGCCGAACGTGATGCTGCTCGATGAGCCGACCAACCACCTCGACATGGAATCCATCGAGTCGCTGAACGGCGCGCTCGACAGGTACACCGGCACGCTGATTTTCGTGTCGCACGACCGCGAGTTCGTCTCGTCGCTGGCCACGCGCATCCTCGAGCTCAAGCCCGGCGCAGCAGGCGGCCCGGCAACGGTGATCGACTTCCGCGGCAGCTACGAGGACTACCTCGAGAGCCAAAGCCTCGCCCTGCAGGCCGCCTAGCGGCGCCGCGCGCCGTCCCCTCGCTATCGCGCCGTTGACGGCGCCTGCCTTCCGGGTATAGTAGCCGCCACTAGACCAATCGGTCTAGTGGCGGTCAACCCAGTCCAAAGGAGCGGCGATCATGCGGGTGGCGAAAGACGAGGTGGACGTGCGGATGGAAATCCCGGGCGTGGTGATTCGTCAGAAAATGCAGTTCGGGCTCGCGAGCGGCTTCGGCCAGGTCAGCGGCGAGTACTTCACGCTGGCGGCGGGCGTCGATACCACGGCGCTGTTCGAGGGATTGGAGGGCGACATGTGCCAATGCCCGCACTGGGGCTTCGTCCTGCGCGGCCAGATCACGACCACCGATACCATCGGCGCGCAGGAGACGGTGAAGGCGAACGACCTTTTCCACTGGCCGCCCGGGCACAACGTCAAGGTCGACGCCGACGCGGAGATCATCATGTTCAGCCCCCAGTACGAGCACTGCCGCGTCATCGATCACATGATCGCGAAGGTAAAGGGCTAACATAACGGGGAGCCGCACTGCGGCGCCCCGCTATGCCTCGCCAACCGATCGCCATGGAGCCGGCGCACCGGACCAAGCAGCGTCTGCTCGATGCGGGGCTGGCCATGCTCCTCGAGCACGGCTATCACGACCTGGGCATCCAGGCCCTGCTGGACGCCACGGGCACGCCGAAGGGCTCCTTCTACCATCACTTCGAGGACAAGGAGGACTTCGCGCTCCAGGTCATCGACGAATATATGAAGAACGTGCATGCGGGCCTCGACGCCTGCCTCGGCGACAAGAACGTTCCCCCGCTCAAGCGCGTGCGCGGGTTCTTCGAGTTGACGCGCGAGCACTACCGGCGCGAAGGCTACATGGGTTGCCTGCTGGGCGGACTCGGGCAGGAGTTGTCGGGCGTGAGCGATGTGTTCCGGCGCAAGGTCGAAGGCTGCTTTGCCGAGATCGCCCGGCGCATCGCCGTTTGCCTGGAGGAGGCGCGCAAGCGCGGCGATATCCCGGCCAAGTCCGAACCGCGGCAAATGGCGAGCCTGCTGGTGGACTGCTGGGAAGGCGCGGCGCTGCGCAGCCGTCTGCGCGGCACCCCGGCGCCGCTGACCACGATGCTCGATTTCTACTTCCAGGCGGCGGCCACTCGCTGAACGGCGTCCCGATCGCGGGCCATGAGCGAAACGCTCCCCCGCATGCGCGCGCGGCATGGAAAAATCCGCGCTAGAGTCCGCCTCCCATGACGAACCGCCGCGCCCTGCTCGTCCTGCTCCTGCTGAGCGGGCTCATCATCTCGATCTGCATGGGTTTGAGGCAGAGCCTGGGCCTCTTCATGCGCCCGCTCACGCTCGACATCGGCGTCTCGGCCGCCACCTTCGGCTTCTCGCTCGCGCTGCAGAACATCGTCTGGGGCCTGTCGCAGCCCTTCGTCGGCGCGCTCGCCGACAAGCACGGCGCGAGGCCGGTGCTGATCGGCACCGCGCTCCTCTATACGCTGGGCCTCGCGCTGATGGCGTTCTCCAAAGGCATCCCGGGCGGGCTCGAAGTGGCGGGCTTTCTCACCGGCGTCGGCACCGCGGGGACGGGATTCGGCGTTCTGATCGGCACCATCGCGCGCGTCACGCCCCCGGAGCGGCGCAGCCAGACGGTGGGCACGGTCGCGGCCGCGGGGTCGCTCGGCACGATGGTGCTC
>JAABQT010000173.1 GCA_011391295.1 Betaproteobacteria bacterium | reverse complement strand
TTGACGATGGTGCCGCGGTGCACCTGCTGGAATCCATCGGGGAGTTGCACCGCCAGTTCCTTGAGCGGCGTGCGTATCAAGTCTTCGCCGTCGGCAGTGATTACTGTCGTGTACTTGTCCGCCGCCTGGAAATAGTACACGTCCTCGATCGGGACGAGCTTCACGGCGTTACCCGCGCCGGCGCGGACCACGCGCAGACTTTCGACGTTCGGCGCCAGCGAGCCCAAGACGCGCAGTTGCCGTGCCAACTCCTCAAAGCCACGCTGTTTCGCCTTCAGGCGCACGACGGTGCCGGCGAGGCGCTCGAGCGATACCGGCTTCAGTACGTAATCCACCGCTGCAACTTCGAAGGCCTTGGTAGCGTACTCGTCGTAGGCGGTCACGAACACGATGGCGGGCGCAGCATCTCCCATGCGGTCGGCGATTTCCGCCGCCGCCTCCAGGCCGGTCAAGCCCGGCATCTGGATGTCGAGGAACGCCACCTCGGGCTTGAGCCGTTCCGCCGCGCTCACCGCCTCGAGCCCGTTGGGCACAACCGCCGCGATCTCCAGCGCCGGCCAGACCTCGGCGAGCGCAGTCTTGAGGCTCTGTGCAAGCAGCGGCTCGTCATCGGCGATGATGGCTTTCATCGCGGCAGGCTCAGCGTCACCTTGAATCCGCCCGCGGGATTTGCGCCGGCGCGCAGGATGGCCCGGCCTTCATAAGCGCCCGCAAGCCGTTGCCGCACGTTCGAGAGGCCGACGCCCGTGCCGCCGCTGCTGCCTGCGCCCAGGCCGGTGTCGGCGACTTCCAGCACCAACCTTGCATTCTCCGCGCGCGCGCTGATGTTCACTTCGCCGCCTTCGACTTTCGGCTCCAGGCCGTGTTTCAGGGAATTCTCCACCAACGGCTGCAGCAGCATCGGCGGCAAGAGCACTGGCGCGAGCGCCTCGGGCAACTCGAGACTGAAGCGCAACCGCCCGCCCATGCGGATCGCCTGCACCTCGAGGTAGCCGCGCAATAGCGCAAACTCGTCGGCCAGGGTATTGCGCTCGCGCCGCGCTGCGGCGAGCGTGGCGCGCAAGTAGTTGTTCAGGTGGCCGAGCATGGCGCGCGCGCGCGCCGGGTCGGTGGCGATGAGCGCGTCAAGGTTGGCGAGGGTGTTGAACAGGAAATGCGGCTCGATCTGCGCCTGCAGGAGCTTGAGCTGCGCTTCGACGCGCTGGCGCTCCAGTTCCGCCGCCTTTGTCCGACTCCAGAAAAACCAGGTGCCTGCGGCTCCGGCGGCGATGGTGACGCCAAGGGCGGCCAGCGCGCTGCGGCCCGCGGTCCAGGGCAGGCCGAGCAGTGCGGAGGCGAGCGCGCTGCCGCCCAGCCAGCCCGCGAGTATTGCAGCGGCGATGAGGGCGAGAAACGGCAGGCGCGGTGGATTGCGCCCCGGCCAGAGCGCGCGCCAGCCCAAATGAATCACCAGCAGCACCGTGAGGCCGATGCATTGCGAAAACACCAGGTTCTGCCCGAAACTGCCGCCGTACCCAACGAGTGTCAGGAGCACCGCGATCGCGGTGCTGAACGCGGCGACGGCGAGGAGGGCGAACGGGAAGCCTTGCATGCGGTGCGAAGCTTAGCGGGATTCGATCTTCTTCAGTTCCTCGGCCTCCATCCTCTCGCGCAACCCGGAGGCGCCGAGCAGCACCACCGTCGCGTGGATCGCAAGCCCGAGGCCCCAGCCGGCGAGCGGCCAAAGGTTCCAGTGGATCTGCGGGGTGGTCTGCATTTGCGCCACCGCGAGAAAAGCGTTGACGACGACGTACACCGATGCGTGGATGTACAGCCCGAGCTTGGCGCCGGCGCGCCGGCGGGCGATGCGATGGAGGTCTTCGTTCATGGCGTTGGTCCTTGGGGTTACGAGTCAGAGGAGTCCGAGACCACCCCACACCAGCCTGCCGAGCAGGCGGTAGGGCAGCAGGGTGAACAATCCGGTGAGCATCAGGCCGCCTGCATACAGGCCGATGATGGTGCGCCGATGGGCGCGCACGCGATGCGTGACTGCGAAATGGACTGCCGCGGCAAGCAACGCGATCACCGTCACCGAGAGCGCATGGATCCACGAAAAGCTGCCGCTCGACCGGATCCAGAAGCTTGAGATTGCCGTCACCAGCATCAGCGCGGCCCAGCTGCGGCCAGCCATGCGGTGCGCGAGCGTGCCCTTGCGCGCGAGGAACATCGCGGCGCCCAACGCCAGCGCGGCGAGCGCCGCAATGGTGTGAACCAGGATCACGGGATTGAAAGCGGGTTGCATGGCGCCAGTCTCCTTGCCGTGAAACGGAACCTCCAGCGGCATGTGACGGCCTGCAACCGGGCGCGACGAACCGCTAGACTGCGGGCATGAACGACCTGCTGATCCGCGGCGCCACCGTGTTTGACGGCACCGGCGCGCCTGGCCCGGGCAGGGTGCTGCGCGAGTACGGCAGGTAGGCGCCGCATCCGACTCTTCCTCGCCCTCAACGCCGGCTTCGCGCAGCGCCGCGCGCGCACGCTGCTGTCGGTGGCCGGCGTGGCGCTCGGGGTGGCGCTCGGTTTTGGCGTGCACCTGGTGAACCGCGCGGCAGTGCAGGACCTCGCCGCCGGCGTGCGCGCCATCGCCGGCGAAGCCGACCTCGAGGTACGTGGCGGTCGTGCCGGATTTGCGGAAGAGATTTACGCGCTGCTGGCGAAATTTCCAGGCGTGGCGGCCGCCAGTCCCGCGCTGGAAGTCGAGGCGGGGTTGGTGGAGGGCGGCGCGATCCGCATCATCGGCCTCGATCCGCTGCGCGCCGCGCAACTGCAGCCGCAACTGTTCGCGCATCAGCCGCAGCAGATGGCCGAGTTGCTGCGCCCGGACACGGTGCTGCTTTCGGCGGCAGCGGCAGAGCGGCTGCGCCTGGGCAAAGGCGGCAGCCTGCAGCTGCTGGTCGGACTTGCGCCGGTGACGCTGGAAGTCGCCGGCACGCTGCCCGGGTCCAGCCTGCACGGTGTCGCCGCGCTCGCCGACATTTCCACGGCGCAGTGGCGGCTCGGGCGCCTCGGCCTGTTGAACCGCATCGGGCTGCGCCTCGCACCAGGGACGGACCTGCAGGCCATGAGCGGGCGCATCGCGGCGTTGCTGCCGGCGGGAGTGCACGTCGCGAGCGTAGAGACGGTGCAGGAGAGCGGTGCAGCGCTGTCGCGCGCCTACCGCGTCAACCTGAACGTGCTGGCGCTGGTGGCGCTGTTCACCGGCGGCTTCCTCGTGTTTTCGGCGCAGGCGCTGGAAGTGGCGCGCAGGCGCGGCGAGCACGCGCTGCTGCGCGTGCTGGGCCTGGAACGTCGCGGAATCGCGCGCCTCGTTCTGGCCGAGGCCGCCGTGGTGGGTGCGGCAGGCGCGGTGCTCGGCCTCGCGCTGGGCTACGCCTTTGCCGTGCTCGCGGTGCGCGCCTCGGGCGGCGACCTGGGCGCCGGCCTGTTCAGCGGCCTCGCGCCGGAAATCGTTTTTGCACCCGTCGCAGCACTGGCGTACTTCGGCGCGGGCGTGGCGGTGGCGCTCGCGGGCGCGGCCCTGCCCGCGCTGGACGCCGCGCGCACACCGCCTGCTCAGGCCCTGAAGGCGGGCGACGAGCAGCGCCTGTTTGCGCGCGCCCTGTCGCTGCGCCCCGGCCTGGCGCTGCTCGCCGCCGGCGTGCTGCTCGCGTTCCTGCCGGCGGTGCAGGGCGTTCCGCTGTTCGGCTACGCCGCCATCGCCTGCCTGCTGGTGGGCGGCATCCTGCTGATGCCGATCGTGCAGCAGCGCGTGTTCCGGGTGCTGCCGCTCGGCCGGCGCCCGGCGCTGGCGCTCGCCCTGGCGCAATTGCGCGGCGCGCCCGGCCAGGCGATGGTGAGCCTGGCCGCCATCGTCGCCAGTTTTTCGCTCATGGTGGCGATGGCGATCATGGTCGCGTCGTTGCGCACGTCGGTGGATCGCTGGCTGGATACGCTGCTGCCGGCCGACCTGTACCTGCGCACCACGCATGCGGGCGAAACCGCGTTCCTCGAACCGCGTTTCGAGGAGCGCGTGCGGCGCCTGCCGCAGGTCGCGCGCGCCGAGTTCCTGCGCAGCGCACGCGTCACGCTCGACCCGGCGCGCCCCGCGCTGTCGTTGCTCGCGCGCGACGTGCCCGACGCGGGCATCGCCGCGGGCCTGCCGCTGACCGGTCCCGGCCATGCGCGCCAGCCGGGCGATCCGCCGCCCGCGTGGGTGAGCGAGCTGGTGGCGGAGCGCTACGCACGCCTGCCCGGGCAGCGGCTGGTGCTGCCGCTCGGTGGCAAGGGCCACGAGTTCGTCGTCGC
>JAABQT010000172.1 GCA_011391295.1 Betaproteobacteria bacterium | reverse complement strand
AGTGCACGTTGGCCATGATCCAGTTGTCGTCACCGACGCGAGTGATGCCGGCATCGCGGGCCGTGCCGCGGTTGACGTTGACGTACTCGCGAAATATATTGCCATCGCCGATCTCCACCGCGGTGTCCTCGCCGCCGTACTTCTTGTCCTGTGGCGGCGCGCCGATGGAAGCAAACTGGTAGACGCGGTTATTGCGCCCGATGCGCGTGCGGCCTTCGATCACCACGTGCGGCCCGATCCAGGTGCCCTCTCCCAGTTCCACTTTCTCACCGATCATCGAGAAGGCGCCGACCGACACGCCTGGCGCGAGCTTCGCGTCCGGGTGCACGATGGCACTGGGGTGCACCTGTGCTGCGTTCACTTTTGCCCTTTGACCTGTTCGGTGACAAGGATCTCGGCTTCGGTGACTGTGACGCCGTCCACGCGCGCCACGCAGGCGAATTTCCAGATGGTGCGCTTGTGCGCCAGGATGAGCACCTCGATTTCGAGCCGATCGCCCGGTACCACCGGCTTCTTGAAGCGCGCCTTGTCGATCCCCGCATAGAAGTAAACGGTGTTGGCGTCCGGTCGATCGCCGCGCGTGCGGAACACGAGAATGCCCGCAGCCTGTGCCATCGCCTCCAGGATCAGCACGCCGGGCATGATCGGCAGACCGGGAAAGTGACCGAGGAAATGCGGCTCGTTGCTGCTGACATTCTTCAACGCCACGATGCGCTTGCCCGGCTCGCACTCGAGCACGCGGTCGATCATCAGCATCGGATAGCGCTGCGGCAGGTAATCGAGGATGTTCAGCGCATCCGGCTCAGCCATCGCTTTTGTTCCTTGGTTTGCCGCGCCTCTCGAGCGCGCGGACACGGTCGGCGAGATCCGCCAGGTGACGGATCAGCGCGGTGTTGCGGGCCCAGGAGGCATGGTCGTCGAAAGGGTACATGCCGGTGTAGGTGCCGGGCTTGCGGATGGAGCGCGAAATCACGGTGGCCGCGGAAATGTGCACGTCGTCGCAGATGCTCAGGTGGCCCAGGACCACTGCCGCACCCCCGAGCGTGCAGCGCCGCCCGATATTCGCGCTGCCGGCGACGCCCGCCCGCCCCGCCATCGCCGTATGCGCGCCGATGCGGCAGTTGTGGCCGATCTGGATCTGGTTGTCGAGCTTCACGCCGTCCTCGATCACGGTGTCGTCCACCGTGCCGCGGTCGATGGTGGTGTTGGCACCGATCTCGACGTCGTCGCCGATCAATACGCGACCGATCTGCGGGATCTTGAGCCAGCGCCCGCCCTCCTGCGCCATGCCGAAGCCGTCGGCCCCGATCACCGCACCGGAATGCACGAGCGCGCGCGCGCCGATGCGGCAGGACGCGTACACCACCACCGAGGGATACAGACGGCTGTCGGCACCGATCGCCGAGTGCGCGCCGATGTAACAGCCCTCTCCGATCCAGGTGCGTTCGCCGATGTCGGCGCCGGCGCAGATCACCGCGCCAGCCTCGACACGCGCGCTCGCTGCGACGCGGGCCGCGCGATCAATGGTGCACGCCGCGTGGCGACCGGGTTGTGGCGAGACTGTCGGATTGAGCAACTGCGACAGGCGGGCGAAATACGGATACGGATCGTCGCTGACGATGCGCGGCAGCGCGGTGAGGGCCTCGGCCTCCGGCGCCAGCACGACTGCGCCGGCCCGGGTGCCCGCCAGCCGCGCCTTGTAGCGGGCGCTGGCGAGGAACGCGATCTGGTGCGCGCCGGCATGCTCCAGTGAACCGACCTGCTCGATGCGCAGGTCGGGGTCGCCGACCACGCGCCCGCCGAGCGTGGAGGCGATCTCGCCGAGGGAGAGCGGGCTCGGCATCTCAGCGTGCGGGCGGTTTGCCCTCGAGCGCCTTGATCACGCGCTCGGTGATGTCGATGCGCGGGTCCGCGTACACGGCGTCCTGGAAAATGATGTCGTATTTCTCCTGCTCGGCGATCTGGCGGATCACGCGGTTCGCCTGCTCGACCACCAGGGCCAACTCCTCGTTGCGGCGCTGGTTCAGATCCTCGCGGAATTCGCGCTGGCGGCGCTGGAAATCCCGGTTCAGGTCGCCGAAGTCCCGTTCCTTGGCGCGGCGCTGGCTTTCCGGCATGGTGACGCCCTGGCGCTCCAGCTCGTCCTGCAGGCGCTTGAGCTGGTCGGCGGCCTTGGCCAGTTCCTGCTCGCGCTTGGCGAACTCGGTCTCAATCTTCTTCTGCGCGCGCACTGCGGGCACGGCATCTCGCAGGATGCGCGCAGTATTGACGAAGCCGATACGGTATTCCGCCTGCGCGGCGGCGGGCAGCGCGGCCAGCGCGAGTGCAAGTGCAAGTGCTGCGTTGACTAACCGCATGCGGATTCCGGTTCGTTCAGAAGGTGGTGCCAAACTTGAATTGTAACCGCTGCACGCGGTCGAAGCCCTCGCGCTCGTTGAGCGGGTAAGCATAAGACAGGCGCAGTGGGCCAACCGGCGAACTCCAGGCCAGCGCCAGCCCGGTCGAATAGCGCAGCTCGGACAGCGCCACCTTTTCGCCCTGCGCATAGACCTGGCCGGCGTCGATGAAAGCGCTCAAGCGCAGCGACTTGTCCTGCCCCGCGCCGGGAACCGGAAACAGCAGTTCGATGTTGCCCGCGACGCGCCGCGTACCGCCCAGGGAGTTTCCCGCCGCGTCCCGGGGACCCAGTGAAAAATCGTCATAGCCGCGCACCGTGCCTGGGCCGCCGGCGTAGTAGTTCTTGAAGAACGGCAGCGGTTTGCCACCGAAGCCTCTGGCGTAACCGAGGTCGCCGTTCACGAACAGCGTGAACGTCCGGCTGAGCGGCCAGTAGTACTGCTGGTTGAAGCCGAGACGGTAGTACTGCAGGTCGCCTCCGGCGACTTCCCCGCTGACGCGCGACAGGCTGCCGTCGGTGGTCAGGATCAGGCTGTCGCGCGTGTCGCGCGTCCATCCGGAAGTCAGCGCGCCGTAGCGGTACTCGTTGCCGAAGGTGGCGGCGAAATCCTGGTGGACGAACGCACTGTTGGCAAAGGTCTGCAAATCCACATCCTCCATGCTCGCGCCGAAGCTCACGGTGTCGCGCTCGGAGACCGGATAGCTGAATCTGATGCCGGCGCCCAGCGTATCCGTCTTGTACGCGCCGATGGTCAGCGTGGAGGCGTCCACGCTGCGCTTGTAGACGTCGAATCCACGGCTCACACCGTCTACCGTGTAGTAGGGGTCCACGTAGGACAGCGCGTAGACCTTGTTCACGGTGCCGCTGTTCACCTCGAGCGACAGGTACTTTCCGCTGCCGAACACGTTTGGCTGGGTGATCGACGCGGATACGATGAGGCGGTCGACCGAGGAGAAACCCACCCCGACCGACAAGGCGCCGGTCGGCTTTTCCTCGACCGTGTAGGTGACGTCCACCTGGTCGGGCGAACCCTCCACCGGCGCTGTTTGCACGCTCACGTCGCTGAAAAAGCGCGTGCGATCGATACGCCGGCGTGACAACTGGATCTTGGAGGCGTCGTAATACGCGCCCTCCAGCTGCCGCATCTCCCGCCGCACCACTTCGTCGCGTGTCTTGGCGTTGCCGAGGACATTGATGCGGCGCACGTACACGCGCCGGCCCGGGTCGAGCAGGATGGTGAACGCAACCGTGCGCTTGTCCTTGTCCACCTGCGGCACTGCGTTGGCATTGGCGAAGGCGTAGCCGTCGTTGCCCAGGCGGTCGCTGATGGCCTTGGTGGTCTGCGTCAGCCTGCGGCGCGAGAATACGTCGCCCGGCTTGATGCGGATCAGCGACTCCAGTTCCTCGCGCGGCACCAGCAACTGTCCGCCAAGCTGCACCGAGGACACCGTGTACCTGTCGCCCTCGGAGACGTTGACCGTGATGTAGATCCCCTGGCGGTCCGGCGTGATCGACACCTGGGTCGATTCGACGATGAAGTCCAGGTAGCCCTGGTCCAGGTAGTGCGAGCGAAGCGTTTCCAGGTCGGCCGACAGCCTCTGGCGCGAATACTGGTCGTGCTTGGTATACCAGGTCAGCCAGCCCGGGGTGCGCAACACGAACAGGTCGAGCAGTTCGGCTTCCGGAAACGCCTTGGCGCCGACGATGTTGATGCCCTGGATGCTCGCCACTTCGCCCTCGATCACCGCGAAACTGATGGCGACGCGGTTGCGCTCGAGCGGGGTGGCGGTGGTCTGCACCTCGGCGGCGTACTTGCCGCGTGAAAGGTACTGCCGCTTGAGTTCCTGTTCCGCGCTGTCCAGCGCCGAGCGGTCGAAGATGCGACCCTCGGCCAGGCCCAGATCGCGCAGCACGCGTCGCAGGGCGT
>JAABQT010000171.1 GCA_011391295.1 Betaproteobacteria bacterium | reverse complement strand
GAACGCACGCAGTCTCGGACCGCGCTGCGCCGCACGCTGCAGGCGCGGTGGAACGGGTTCCTCGAGGACCGGATCGAAGCGCATGCGCAGCTGCTCGTTGAAGCTACGGTAGCTGGCGGCGCGTTCTGCTTCCTCGGGGTGCGCGGCGAACCAGGCCTCCAGCGCCGCGCGCCGGCTCTCGTCGAGCCGGCCGTCGGTCCAGGCCTGCAATTCCGCTTCGCTGATCGCCTGCATTTCGCTCATTTCACAACTTGCAGCTTGCTGCCGCCTTTTCCGTACATCAATACACGCAACTTGTCGCGCGCCCGCGCCAGCCGCGACATCACGGTGCCGATCGGGATACCGAGCGCGCGCGCGGTCTCGTCGTAGCTCAGGTCCTCAAGCGCCACCAGCAGCAACACCTCGCGCTGCGCCACAGGCAGCGCGGCAAGGCCACGCTCCAGATCGCGCACCAGCAGCCCGTCGCCCTGCGTCGCACGCTGCGCAAGCTCCGGCATCTGGTCCTCGATCGATTCGGTGGGCCGCGCGGCGCGCACCCGGTTCACATGCACGTTATGCATCACCGTAAAAAGCCAGGCGCGCAGATCCGTGCCCTGACGGTACAGATGCAGCTTCGACCACGCGCGCTCCAGCGTGTCCTGCACCAGGTCATCGGCCGTGGCTCGATCGCCGACCAACGCCCGCGAATAGCGCCGCAGCCGCGGAATCAGCTCGATCAGGCTCTGCGCGTCGCTCATGGGGCAGAACAGTGCCTTGCGACCGTCTATTCCGTCAACAATGGCAAGGCCTCAGCGCGGCTTATCGGCAAGTGCCGGCAGCGAGCGCAGGTACGCAATCAGGGCCGAGAGGTCCTCCGGAGTGAGCTGGCTGGTGGTATTTCGGATCACTTCTCCCATGGTTTCGGCGGCCACGTCGCCGTCGGGGGTGATGCCGACCACCAAGAACTCCTTGAGCTCGTTGTCGTCCCATTTCGTCAATTTCGCCGGCGTCAGGTTCGGCACGCTCTTGCCGTCGGCGCCTTTTGCCGCACCGGCGAGCAGCCGGTCGCGCTTCAGGCCGCCAACAAAGTCGCGCGGCGTGTGGCATTCGCCGCAGTGGCCGAGCGCACCCACCAGGTAGGCGCCGCGACTAAGCGTCGCCGTGCGTGCGGCGGCGGCAAACGGCCCGGGCGAGAAATACAACCATTTCCAGAATCTGACCAGGTAACGAAGATTGAACGGGAAACTCAATTGATGCGGACGGCTCGCCCGACTGTCCGGCGGGATCGAGCGGATAAACGCCCAGAGGTCGCGCGCGTCCGCGTCTGTGATTCCGGTAAAGGAGGTGTACGGAAACGCAGGGAAGTAATGCGCACCGTCGGGCCGCAGCCCCGAGCGCAACGCGCGCATGAAATCCGTTTCGCTCCAGCGCCCGACGCCCGCCTCGGCATGCGGCGTAATGTTGGGCCCGTAGAAGGTGCCGAACGGCGTCTTCAGTTCGCGCCCTCCGGCGTAGGGCACCGCGCCCTTTTTTCCCTCCGTATGGCAGCCGGCGCAACCGCCTGCCTTCGCCAGGTACGCGCCGCGCTTGGCGTCCCCCTTGCCGAGGGCGGGCGGCGCGAGGGCGCAGCAAAGGGCTGCAAAAATGAAAAGCCCCGCCAACGCGGGGCTCTTCTCAGGTCTCAAGCCGATTACTGTTTCTGGCGGAAATCGTCGTGGCAGCCGCCGCAGCTCTTGCCGACCGCGCCGATCTGCGCCTTCACCGCCGCTTCGTCTGCGCTCCTGGTCAACGAGACCAGTTTGGAGGTTTCGTTCTCCAGCCGGCTGGTGGCTTGCTTGAACTTCCCGCTGTCGTCGTAGATCGACGGCAGGGCCCGGCTCTTCTCGCCCTTCGTGCTGGGATCAAAGCCGTCCCAGGCCATTCTGCTCAGGTTGTCGAGAAAGCCTGCGTTGCGCTGCACGGCCGCGGCATTGTAGGGAACCTTGCCTTGCGCCATGCCCGCCATCGGGCCGAAGTACTTACCCTGCAAGGTCATCACCGCCTGCCGCTGCTTGACGAGCACCTCGGGCTTTGCCTGCGCGAGCGCGCCCTGCGCCACTGCCACTCCCAGCACGGCGGCCACTCCGGCCACCAACAGCTTCGCATTCATCGGGTTCTCCTCAGGTTGGACCACTTTGGAGTTAACAGCACCCGCGTGCGTTTATTTCCCTCGGCACCTAGCGCAATCCGGCGGCGTACTCGGCGACCGCCTTGATTTCGGGGTCGGTCATGCGCGCGGCCACTCCGCGCATCATGCCGTTGGGGTCGTTGGTGCGCCCGCCCGACCGGAACAGTTTCAGTTGCACCTCTACGTATTGCGCAAACTGGCCCGAAAGGCGCGGGAACTGGCTCGGGATTCCGGCCCCGTCGGGGCCGTGGCAGCCGGCGCAGGCCGCCGTGCCGCTCGCCGCATTGCCGCCGCGCCAGAGCTTTTGCCCTTGCGCCGCGAGCTCCTTGCTGCCCGCCGTGGCAGGCTGCAGTTTCTGCGCCGAGAAGTACGCAGCGACGTTACGCATGTCGCCATCGGACAAGCCCGCCACCATGCCCCCCATTACTGCGCTTTCGCGCTGCGCTTTCTTCGCCCCCTGCGGCTTGAAATTGGCAAGCTGCTTGTGCAGGTACTCCGGGAATTGGCCCGCGAGTTTCGGATTGGCGGGGATCGCGCTGTTGCCGTCGGCGGCGTGGCAGGCGGCGCAGACCTGCTTGGCGATCTGTTCGCCTTTGGCCAGGTCGGGCTTGGCAGTGCCCTGCGCGACGGCTTGCGCTGCCCACAGCAACCCCATGGCGGCCATGGCCGCCAGCAATCGGTTCATACTGCGACTCCCCAAAGATCGGTAGGAAACGCCTCATTTTATTAGAATTTCAGGCATGCCGGAAACCAACAACGCGTTTTCCCGGGTGGAGTTCGTGATTTCCGCCGGGATCACCGGCGGCCTTCCACCCGAGGACCTGCCCGAGCTGGCTTTTGCCGGACGTTCCAACGTCGGCAAGTCGAGCGTCATCAATGCACTCGCCAACCGCAAGCGGCTGGCATTCGTGTCCAAGACCCCCGGCAGGACGCAGACCATCAATTTCTTCGATCTTGGCGGGCGCGGACGCCTGGTCGACCTCCCGGGCTACGGCTACGCCCGCGTACCGCAGGAGGTGCGTGCGCAATGGGACCAGCTGGTCGGCGGCTATCTGGGCTCGCGCGTCTCGCTGGCAGGCGTGGTGGTGCTGATGGACGCTCGGCACCCGTTCACTGCGCACGACGAGCACCTGCTGGAATGGCTGCGGCCCGCGGGGCGTCGACTGCTGGTGCTGCTCTCGAAGTGCGACAAGCTGTCGCGCCAGGAACGCAGAAAGATCCTGCATGCCGCGCAAGCGCGGCTCGCGGCACGCGCCATCGACGGCGAGACCCGGCTGTTCTCGAGCCTGTCGGGCGAGGGCGTGGAGGAAACGCGCTCGCTGCTCGAAGACTGGCTCCGGGCTGCGGGCGACGAACATAAAAAACCCCCGGTAAAGGGGAAGTAAACCGGGGGCGAAACGCCTTAATTAGAATTAAGGCAACCCGCTCAGGGAGGAGAGGCGGGAGACGATCTACATCGTCTAACAGTAAGATTGCCGGGCACAGGGAAAGTTCCCTGCCGCGAAACCTTCAGGAAAATCAGCACTATGAAGATCTACGGCCAGTTTCCCGCGGTGCGCATGCGGCGCATGCGACGCGACGACTTCTCGCGGCGGCTGATGCGCGAGCACCAGCTAGGCGCGGATGACCTCATCTATCCGGTGTTCATCCTGGACGGGAAGAACCGCACTGAGAATGTGGATTCGATGCCGGGCGTGGAACGGCTGACCGTGGACCGCCTGCTGCCGGTGGCGGAAGAATGCGTGAAGCTGCGCATCCCGGTCGTCGCCCTGTTCCCGGTGATCGAGCAGAAGCTGAAAACCCTGGACGGGCGCGAGGCATTCAACGCCAAGGGTCTCGTGCCGCGCGCGGTGGCGGCATTGAAGAAGCGCTTTCCCGAGTTGGGCATCATGACCGATGTCGCGCTCGATCCGTATACCTCGCACGGCCAGGATGGCGTCATCGACAAGGCCGGATACATCCTCAACGACGTGACCCTCGAGGCGCTCGAGCGCCAGGCGCTGTGCCAGGCGAAAGCCGGCGTCGATATCGTTGCGCCCTCGGACATGATGGACGGGCGCATCGGGCGCATCCGCACCGCGCTCGAAAAGGCGGGCCATATCCACACCAGAATCCTCGCCTATTCAGCGAAATATGCCTCGGGCTTCTACGGGCCATTCCGCGACGCGGTCGGCTCGGCGAGGAA
>JAABQT010000170.1 GCA_011391295.1 Betaproteobacteria bacterium | reverse complement strand
TGAGCCGCTCGACCAGGGCGAATTCCTGGAAGATCATGCCCATGCGCCGGCGCGCGCGGCGCAGCGCGCCGCGCGACAGGCCGGTGATCTCGGTTTCACCCAGCCGCACGCGCCCCGCGGTGGGCTCGACCAGGCGGTTGACGCAGCGAATGAGCGTCGACTTGCCGGCCCCGGAGGGGCCGATCAGCGCCATCACCTGGCCGCCCGGCACCTCCAGGTCGACGTTCTCGAGCGCCAGATCGCCGGTGCGGTAGCGCTTGGTGAGTCCCTCGAGTCGCAGCATCGCAGCTACACGCTCACTTGCACGTGTAGCTGACGTCGTTCGCGACGTCGATCTTGCGGATCACGTCCCAGTGCTTCTGGTAGGTGATCGGGATGAACTTCGCTTCGCCCGACTTCTCGAACTCCTGCTTGAGCGCCGAGCCCTCCCACGGGAACGAGAAGAACGCCCCGCGCACCTTCGCGGCGAGCTCGGGCTTGAGGTTGTACACGTGCCCGTAGGCGGTGGTCGGGAAAGTCTGCGACTTGTAGACCGACTTGAACTGCTCTGCCTTGACCACGCCGCGCGAGATCATGCGCTTCAACACCGAGTTGGCGATCGAGGCGGCCGGGTAGTCCTTGTTCGCCACCCCGAGGATCGAGTTGTCGTGCTTGCCCGAGAAGGCCGGCTTGAAGTCGGTGCCGGCGATCATCTTGAACTCGGCTTTGAGCAGCGCCGAGGGCGCCTTGAAGCCCGAATTCGAAGTCTGCGAGGTGAAGGCCATGGTCTTGCCCTTGATGTCCTCGACCTTGTTCACGCCGCTGCCCGGATAGGTGATGATCTCCATCTCGTAGCCGAAGCTGTCATCGGCATGCGCCATCATCGCGAAGGGCACCAGGCCGGCGCAGTTTACTGCCAGCGGGTTCGAGCCGGTGTTGAAGCCGGCGATGTGCAGGCGCCCGGCACGCATGGCTTCGATCTGCGCCGCGTTCGACTGTACCGGGAAGAACTGCACGCGCTTGCCGGTGAGCTTCTCCATGTGTTTGAGGAACCCGTCCCACACCTTGCCGTAGACCGCCGGATCCTCGACCGGGGTATAGGCGAAGATCAGCACCGGGGGATCGACCAGTTTGCCGGCATCCTTGGGCGCGTCGGCGACCAGATCGCCATCGGCGTCGCAAAAACGTGCATCGAGCGCCCCGTGCGGGCAGCCCTGCGCAAAGGCCTGTCCGGCAAAAGCAACAAACAAACTTGCGACCAGCGCATTGAGCCCCGGGAACAACCTGCAGAACGTGGATCGAGCTTTCATTGCCTGCCTCCTCTGTGATTCCGCGCGCCGCGCGGACCTTGTCCTGGCGCTCGCAGCGTCGAATGAGCCCATGGTACAAGAGCCGCCGGTGCGCAGGCCAGCACGCGCCCTGCTGCCCTCCCCTCGATTGCGCTAGAGTAGCGCGGGTCCCGAAGCGCTAGGGACAGGATCGGGGTCGGCGTGTCCGAATCGTTGCCAGCGACGCAGAAACTGCTCTCCCGTCACAGGCGGTGGCGCGTAATGCGCTGGCTCGACGCCGTGCTCGGTTCGTCAGGCGGCGCTTCGCGCGTGTCCGATGATTTGAGAGGTGGGCTGCTCGCCGTACGGCGCCGCGTCCTGATCACCGCCCTGCTGCTCCTGACGGCCGTCGTCGGGCTCACCTGGTACCTGGTCAGTCGCGGCCAGCAGAGCGTGATCGAGTTCCAGGCGGTCACTCTCGCCGAGATCGTCGCGCGCCAGTCCGCGAGTTCGCGCTCGGTATATGCGGAGCACGTGGTGGGCAAGCTGGCGCGCGATGGCGCCGGGGCCGCCTCGGAAACCTACGGCGACGAGCTGGGCAACGTCCCGCTGCCGGCGCAGTTTCTCAAGCTCGTCGGGCAGCGCTCGAGCGCCGAGAGCGCCGGCCTGTACCGCTATCGGTTGGTGAGCAAGTGGAATCTGGCCGAGAACCAGGGCCTCAGGGACGATTTCCAGCGCTGGGCCTGGGCCCGGCTCGAAGCGCAGGATCGTCCCGCCCCATCTGCGCCGATCGCCTGGACCCCGGTCTGGCGCATCGAGCCCGTCGATGGCGTAAGCACGCTGCGTTTCATGCGTGCTGATCCCGCGGTGACCAGTGTTTGCGTGGATTGTCACAACGCTCTGGAGGGGCGTGCGCCGACTGTCGCACTGCGCATGCGGGACGGCGTGCCGACCGGCAAGGTGTGGGACATCAACCGGCTGATGGGCGCGATCGAGGTCCACGTGCCCCTCGATCGCGTGGCCGCGCTGGCGCAGAACCAGAATCGCATCGCCCTGTTCAGCGTGTTCTCGCTCGGTCTGGCGGGCCTGCTGGCCATCGGCTATTTCGTGTACGCGGACTTGTCCCGCGCCCGGGCGCTCAACCGGGAGCTCGCCTGGCAGGCAGGCCATGACGGCCTCACGGGCCTGATCAATCGCCGGCAATTCGAGCGCAAACTGATGCGGGCGCTTGAAGATGCACGCGGCGAGGACAGCCACCACGCCCTGATGTTCCTCGATCTCGACCAGTTCAAGGTGGTGAACGACACCAGCGGCCACACCGCAGGCGACGAGCTGCTGCGCCAGCTCGGGGGATTGTTGAAGGCGCAGCTGCGCTCCACGGACACCATAGGCCGGCTGGGCGGTGACGAGTTCGCGGTGCTGCTCGGCTATTGCGACCTTCCCAAGGCGCGCGCGATCGCCGACAAGTTGCGCCAGACCGTAGCCAATTTCCGCTTCACCTGGGACAAGCGCATGTTCGAGATCGGCGTCAGCATCGGGCTGGTCCCGGTCGACGCGCGCAGCTCGAGCATCGCGGCATTGATGAGCGCAGCCGACGTCGCCTGCTACGCCGCCAAGGAAAGCGGCCGCAACCGCGTGCACGTGTTCGAGGCGAGCGACGGCGAGCTGGGGCGGCGCCAGACCGACATGGAATGGAGCGGGCGAATCACCGACGCGCTGCGCGAGGAGCGCATCTACCTTGAGGTGCAAAAGGCGGTTGCGCTGCGCGGCGAGCTGCCGGTGACCGAGTACCGCGAGGTGCTCCTGCGCATGCAGGAGCGCGACGGCACGCCGGTGCCGACCGACGCGCTGATTCGCGCCGCAGAGCGCTATAACCTGATGCCCAGCCACGTCGACCGATGGGTGGTGAAGACCACCTGCCGTCTGATTGCCGGAGGCGCGTTGCCCGCCGACGCGCAGCGCATCGTCGCCATCAACCTGTCCGGGGCCTCTCTCGGCGACGCCGGGTTCCTGAGCTTCGTGCGCGAAGAAATTGCTGCGCAAGGCATTGCACCGCAGGTGCTGTGCTTCGAGGTGACGGAGACCGCCGCGATCAACAATCTCGCGCACGCGATCGAATTCATCAACAGCCTGCGCGCGCTGGGCTGCCGCTTCGCGCTCGACGACTTCGGCTCCGGCCTGAGCTCGTTCGGTTACCTTAAGAACCTGCCAGTGGATTTTCTGAAGATCGACGGCGAGTTCGTGCGCGACATCGTCGAGGATGCCGTCGACCGCGCGATGGTGACCGCGATCTGCGGCGTGGGTCGCGCCATCGGCATTCCAACCATCGCGGAATGGGTGGAGAACGACGCGGTGAAGGGCGTGGTGCGCGAACTCGGCGTGGGCTACGCGCAGGGCTATGGCATCGCGCGCCCGGAACGTATTCCCGGCCACGGACCCGCCCGGACCTGAGCGGGACCCTGCCGCCCCCTTCAGGAATTTACGGCGTTGCTTTTGCCGTCCTCCTCCGATTGAGCAATTGTTTGATGGCCGGCAGCGTTACCTGCGGTCCACCGCTCCCTGCACTGCAATAAGTATGGGTCAAGGCGCGCCTCCAAGCGTGGCCGGAGCCGCGTAGTCGCCGCCCAGGGCGACCAGTCCCCAGGGCGAGGCCTGGGCGTCCCAGCTGAAGGCGATGTACCCCATCAACGAATGGGCGTCGCGGAACAGGCGCCGGATCGGGTAGTGGTCGTAGATCCCCCGTGCCCCCGCCATGCCATGCAGGCTGTCGAGCGCCTCGGCAATGCCCTGCGCCTCGAACAGATCCTTGCGCACGATCAGGCGCGCCGCGTCGATGCGGGCGCAGGTGTGCTCGATGTCCTGCGTCTGCAGCAGGAAATGCTCGAGGTGGTGGACGGCCATGCGCGGTATCGTAGTAGAACCAGGGCGAGCCGGGTAGACCCGCATATCCCGGAGTCCCGGCCCTTGCATCGGTGGTGCCGAAACACTACGATCTTCCGGCGCCGAACTACGCTTCGGCCGTGACCAAGAGGGAGGAGGCATGAACAGATTCCTGAAGGCTCTTTCGTGCGTCGTCGCGCTTACGTTCCTGGCGGGCTGCGC
>JAABQT010000169.1 GCA_011391295.1 Betaproteobacteria bacterium | reverse complement strand
ATCCCGGTGGCCAACGGCATCCTCACCACCGAGACCGAAGCGCAGGCCGAGGCGCGGCTGGACAAGGGCGCCGAGGCGGTGCGCGCGGCGGTGGAAATGGCGCGCCTGCGCGCGAAGATCACGGCGGCAACCAAGTGAAGACCGCGCGGCGCCGCTCGCGCGAGGCGGCCCTGCAGGCGCTCTACGCCTGGCAGCTCGCCGGCGGCGATGCGCTCGACAAGCTGAAGTCCCTCGACGACGACGGGCGCACCGACCTCGCCCTCGCGCAGCGCATCGTGCGCGGCGTGTTCGAGCGCAGCGACGAACTGGAGGCGTTGATCACGCCCTGCCTGGACCGCGCGTTCGCGCGCCTTTCGCCGGTGGAACGGGCGATCCTGTACATCGGCGCCTTCGAGCTGGTGGCGCAGCCGGAAACGCCGTTCAAGGTGGTGGTCAACGAGGCGATCGAGCTGGGCAAGAGTTTCGGCGGCAGCGGCGGCCACCGCTTCGTCAACGGCGTGCTGGAGAAGCTCGCCGGGATCCTGCGGCCGCAGGAAGTCGCGCGCGGCAGGCAGACGGCTTAGAGGGGGGCGCGATGCCCTCCGAATTCGAGATCATCCGCAGGTATTTTTCACGTCCGGCGCGCAATGCGCTGCTCGGCGTCGGCGACGACGCCGCGCTGCTGCAACCGGAGGCGGGAGCGGTGCTGGCGGTCTCCACCGACCTGCTGCTCGAAGGCCGGCATTTCGCGCGCGGCGCGCAGCCGCGCTCGCTCGGGCACAAGGCGCTGGCGGTCAACCTCTCCGACATGGCGGCGATGGGCGCGACGCCGCGCTGGGCGACGCTGGGCCTCGCGCTGCCAGCCGCGGACGAGGACTGGATCGCCGCGTTTGCTGAGGGTTTCTACGCGCTGGCTGCGCGCTTTGGCGTGGACCTCGTCGGCGGCGACACCACGCGCGGGCCGCTGTGCATCTGCGTCACGATCCTGGGCGAAGTGCCGGCGAACCTGGCGCTGCTGCGCGGCGGCGCGCGGCCGGGCGATGACATCTGGGTGTCGGGGGAGCTGGGCGGCGCCGCCTATGCGTTGCACGGGGCCGGCGGCGCGGCCGCCGCGCGGCGCCTGCATGAACCCGAGCCGCGCGTGGAGCTGGGCGAGCGCCTGCGCGGCATCGCCAGCGCGGCGATCGACGTGTCCGACGGATTCGCCCAGGACCTCGGCCATGTCCTCGAGCGCTCCGGGGTCGGCGCCGTGGTGCACTACGCATTGCTGCCCAAGTTCGCGATCGACGATCCCGCGCTGGAGCAGCGCTGCGTGCTCGCCGGGGGCGACGACTACGAGCTTGCGTTCACCGCCCCGCAGGCGGCGCGCGCCGAGATCGAGGCGCTGTCGGGGTCGCTGCGCATCGCGCTTGCGCGCGTCGGCTCGATCCAGGGCGGCGAGACGAAGCTGCAGCTGCTCGACGTGAAGGGCAAGCCCATGGCCCACGCCGCCGGCTTCGATCACTTCGCATGATCATCTTCCGTCCCACCGCGCGTTTCGTCTTCACGCATCCCGCGCATTTCGTCGCCTTCGGCTTTGGCGCGGGCCTGTCGCCTTTCGCGCCCGGCACCGCCGGCACGCTGCTCGCGCTTCCGATCTGGTGGCTGATCGGCGGCGCCTATGAGCTGCCGGTTCTTCTGGGCATCCTCGCGTTCCTGTTCGTGGTCGGCGTGTGGGCCTGCGACATCACGGGTCGGCATCTGGGCATCGGCGACCACGGCGGCATGTGCTGGGACGAGGTGGTGGCGTTCCTGCTCATCCTGGCCATCGCACCCCAGGCGCCGTGGTGGCAGGCGGCGGCGTTCTTCCTGTTCCGCGCGTTCGACGTGGTGAAGCCGCCGCCGATCCGGCAGCTGGAGCGGCGCATGAAAGGCGGGTTCGGGGTCATGTTCGACGACATCCTCGCCGCCGGCTACACGCTGCTGGTGCTGGCGCTGGCGAAGCGCTTGCTGCTGCCATGAACGAACTCGCGCTCAAAGTCGGCGCTGCCCTGAAGGATCGCGGCCTGATGCTGGTCACGGCCGAGTCCTGCACCGGGGGCTGGGTGGCGATGGCGCTCACGTCGATCCCCGGCAGTTCCGACTGGTTCGAGCGCGGCTACGTTGTCTATTCCAATGCCGCCAAGCGCGAAGAACTGGGCGTATCCGAACACACGCTCGAGCGCCACGGCGCAGTGAGCGAGGAGACGGCGCGCGAGATGGCCGCCGGGGCACTGAAGAACGGTCGTGGGCACGTCGCGCTTGCCATCACCGGGGTGGCCGGACCTGCCGGCGGCACGCCCGACAAGCCCGTGGGCACGGTGTGCTTCGCCTGGGCGCGCGGGAGTAGGATGGTGAGCGAGACGAGGCGGTTTGAGGGCGACCGCGAGAGCGTGCGCCGCCAATCGGTCCTCCATGCTTTGCAGTGGGTAACGCGTTTGCTGTGAGATCGGGGTCAGAGCCGGATTTCTGTGAGATCGGGGTCAGAGCCGGATTTCGACGCTGGCCGACAACGAAGATGGGGCCTTGCGAAATCGGGCTCTGTCCCCAATCTTGAAAACATGGCCACTGTAAGACCCGCCGCCGTTGCCGGGATGTTCTACCCGCGCGACGCGCGCGAGCTGGAGAGCCAGGTCGCCGAACTGATCGACGGCGTGGAGAACCTCGCGCCGCGTTTCGGCCATCCCAAAGCCCTCATCGTGCCGCACGCCGGCTACATCTATTCGGGCGCGGTGGCGGCGCGCGCCTACGACGAACTTTCGGCCGCGCGCGGCGCGGTGAAGCGCGTGGTGCTCCTCGGCCCGGTGCATCGCGTGCCGGTGCGCGGCCTCGCCCTGCCGGGCGCCGAGGCCTTCGACACGCCGCTGGGGCGCGTGCCGGTGGACGCCGAAGCCGTGCGCATGCTCGCAGCCTTTCGGCAGGTGACGGTCAGCGCCGAAGCGCACGCGCAGGAGCACTCGCTTGAAGTGCAGCTGCCATTCCTGCAGAAGATGCTTGGTGAATTCACGCTCGTGCCGCTCGCGGTGGGAGACGCGAAAACGCAGGAAGTGCGCGAGGTGATCGAGCGGCTGTGGGGCGGTGCGCAGACGCTGTTCGTGCTCTCCACCGACCTGTCGCACTATCACCCCTACGACGAGGCGCGCGCCATCGACCGCGAGACACTCTCGCGCATCGCCGGCTTCGGCACCGACATCAACCACGAGGAGGCCTGCGGCGCGACGCCGCTCAACGGCTTCCTCGCCGCCGCCAAGGCGCGCGGCCTGTCGATCCGGCTGCTCGGCGCCTGCAATTCTGGCGACACCGCCGGCGGCAAGGATCGGGTGGTGGGCTATGCCGCGTTCGCGCTGTACGAGGGCGAACGCGTGTCGCTCGAGGATGCGGGAGAGGCGCTGCTCGGCATCGCGCGGGAGGCGATCGGCCATGGCCTCGGCGTGCGGGCGCAGGCGCCGCGCAGCGACAGCGCGCCCTGGCTCACGCGTCCCGGCGCGACCTTCGTCACCCTGCAGCTCGAGGGCAAGCTGCGTGGCTGCATCGGCAGCCTGACGGCGACGCGGGGCCTGGGCGAGGATGTGGCCTGGAACGCGCACAGCGCCGCGCTACGCGACCCGCGTTTCGCCCCGCTCAGCGCCGCGGAGTGGACGCGCTGCGCACTCGAGGTATCGGTGCTCTCGCCCGCCAAGCCATTGTGGTTCGCCGATGAAGCGCAGCTGCTGGCGCAGATTCGCGCCGGCGAGGACGGCGTGATCCTGGGGCACGAGGGCAAGCGCGCCACCTTCCTGCCGCAGGTGTGGGAGAGCCTGCCCGACAAGCGCGATTTTCTCCTGGAACTGGTGCGCAAGGCCGGCCTGCCGGCGGATACGCGCCTCGCGCGCTGCAAGCTGTGGCGCTATCGCGTGATCAAGTGGAAGCAGCCGGCCCCGCACTAGAGTCCTCCCATCCGGGGCGCTGGTGGCACGCGCTCCCGGACGGCCGCGTCCAATGCGACCTGTGCCCGCGCGATTGCCGCCTGCACGAAGGCCAGCGCGGGTTGTGCTTCGTGCGCAAGATGGAGCGGGGCCGCATGGTGCTCACCACCTACGGCCGCTCCTCGGGATTTTGCGTCGATCCCATCGAGAAGAAGCCGCTCAACAACTTCTTCCCCGGCACCTCGGTGCTCTCCTTCGGCACGGCGGGCTGCAATCTCGCCTGCAAGTTCTGCCAGAACTGGGATATTTCCAGGAGCCGGGAGATGGACCGGCTGCAGGACGCCGCGGCGCCCGAAGCGATCGCGCAGGCCGCCGTGAAGCTGGGCTGCAAGTCGGTGGCCTACACCTACAACGATCCCGTGATCTTTGCCGAGTATGCGATGGACATCGCCG
>JAABQT010000168.1 GCA_011391295.1 Betaproteobacteria bacterium | reverse complement strand
GCGCTGCTTGCCGCCGGCGGCAATCTGCATGTGGCTGCTCGTCTGCGCGCGCTCCACGAAGCCCGCCACGCGGCTGCGCTGGCGCTCCGAGATCAGCGGCCCGATCTCGACGTCGGCTTCGTCCTGGGCGCCGACCTTGATGCCCTTTACGGCGGTGGCGAGGTCTGCGACGAACTTCTCGTACAGCTTCGCGCCCACGTACACGCGGCAAGCGGCGGTGCAGTCCTGCCCCGCGTTGTAGTAGCCAAAGACGCGGATGGCCTCGACTACCTCGGTGAGCTCCGCGTCGTCGAACACGATCACCGGCGCCTTGCCGCCGAGTTCCAGGTGGGTGCGCTTGAGCGAGCCCGAGGCCGCCTGCAGGATCTTCCTGCCGGTGGCGATGTCGCCGGTGAGCGAGACCATGCGCACCAGCGGATGCTCGACGAGCGCCTGGCCGACCGTCTGGCCGCGGCCGCAGATGACGTTGAGCACGCCCTTGGGCAGGATCTCCGAGGCGATGCGGGCGAACAACAGCGTCGTGAGCGGCGTCTGCTCGGAGGGCTTGAGCACCACCGTGTTGCCCGCCGCGAGCGCGGGCGCCGTCTTCCACGCCGCCATCATGAGCGGGTAGTTCCAGGGCGCGATCGAGGCCACCACGCCCACCGGGTCGCGGCGGATCATGCTGGTGTGCCCGGCGAGGTACTCGTTGGCGACGGCGCCCGTCATGCAGCGCGCCGCGCCGGCGAAGAAGCGGAAGCAGTCCGCGATCGCGGGAATTTCGTCGCCGAGCGCGCGCGCGTAAGGTTTGCCGCAGTTGAGCGATTCGATGCGCGCGAACTCCTCGGCGCGGGCTTCGATGGCGTCGGCGAGCCTGAGCAGCATCCTCGAGCGCTCCATGGGCGTGCTCTCCGACCACGATTCGAAGGCGCGCGCTGCCGCCTGCGCGGCGCGCTCGACCTGCGCGAGCGATGCTTCCGGCACGCTGGCGAGCAGCTCGCCGGTCGCGGGGTTGAGCACCCGCTCCGCCTCGCCCTCGCCTCGCACGAATTGGCCGTCGATCAGCAGATCGGTCGAAAATACGATGCCGCTCGGTTTGCCCATGTCAGTGCTCCATTCTGAGGTTCGGATCTTGCATTGATTCAGCGCGCCCCCGGCTCGTCGGCGCGCGTCAGGTAATATGCGAGCAGGATCGGCACGAAGGTGAGGGCGATGATGACCACCGCCACCACGTTGGTCACCGGACGCTGGCGCGGGCGCACGAGCTCGGCGAGCATCCAGATCGGCAGAGTCGTCTGCTGCCCGGCGGTGAAGGTGGTCACGATCACCTCGTCGAAGGAAAGCGCAAAGGCGAGCAGCCCGCCGGCGAGCAGCGCCGAGCCGAGCTGCGGCAGGATGACGTGGCGCAGCGTCTGGAAGGCGTCGGCGCCCAGGTCCATCGAGGCCTCGATCAGGGACGGGCTGGTGCGGCGCAGGCGCGCCACCGCGTTGTTGTACACCACCACCACGCAGAAAGTCGCGTGGCCGAGCACGATGGTCCAGAAGCTGAACGGGATCTCGAGCGTGGAGTAAGCCGAGCGCAGCGCGATGCCGGTGATGATCCCGGGCAGCGCGATCGGCAGGATCAGCAGCAGCGAAATCGCCTCGCGGCCGAAGAACTGGGTGCGCGCCAGCGCCGCCGCGGCGAGGGTGCCCAGCACCAGCGCGAACGCGGTGGCGTAGCTCGCCACCTCGAACGACAGCCTGATCGCGCGCCAGACATCGGGCCGGTCGTTCCACGCCACTGCAAACCAGCGCGTGGTGAGATCGGGCGGCGGGAAGACGTAGGACTGGTCCTCCGCGCTGAAGGCATAGAGCACGATCAGCGCCAGCGGCACATGCAGAAACGCGACCACCGCCCACGCCGCGGCGCGCAGCCCGAGTGGCGCGCGGCGCGCGTCGCTAGAGCGCATCGAAGGCCCCCAGCCGCTTGGCGCCCCAGAGGAACAGGGCGATCACCACGATCGGCACCAGCGACAGCGCGGCGGCGAACGGGATGTTGCCGGCGGTGCCCTGCTGGAGCGACACCACCTGGCCGATGAACATCGAGGAGTCGCCGATCACGCCCGGCACGATGTAGTCGCCCAGCGTAAGCGAAAAGGTGAAGATCGCGCCGGCGGCGATCCCCGGAACGGCGAGCGGAAACACCACGCGCCAGAAGGTGCCCGCCGGGCGCGCGCCGAGGTCGCTCGAAGCCTCGATCAGCGAGGCCGGCACGCGCTCGAGCGCCGCCTGGATCGGCAGGATCATGAACGGCAGCCACAGGTAGACGAACACGATGAAGGTGCCGAGCGGCGAGAACGACAGCGAATGCCCGCCGATCACCGGCGTGGCGAGCAGCGCCTCGAGCACCCAGGAAAGGTGCAACTTTGCGAGCACCCAGGAGATCGCGCCCTCCTTGGCGAGCAGCAGCTTCCAGGCATACAGCCGCACCAGGTAGCTCGACCAGAGCGGTAGCATGATCGCGATGTAGAGCGCCGCCCTGGTGGCGCCGCTGGCGTAGCGCGCCATGTAGTACGCCACCGGCAGCGCCAGCGCGATGCAGGCGAGCGTGACCGCGAGCGCCATCCCGACCGTGCGCGCCACCACGTCCAGGTTGGCGCCGGTGCCCAGCTCGGCGAAATTCTTCAGCGTGAACTCGCGCACCACCTGGCCGCTGAAATGGTCCAGGCCGAAGAAACTGTTGGCGAGCAGCGCGAGCAGCGAGCCGACATACACCACGCCCACCCAGAGCAGCGGCGGCACCAGCAGCAGCAGCACCAGCAGCGCGCGCCGGCGATAGAAGAAGTCCGACACCGGGTGCGGTTTGACCGGCGGCAGGGCGGCAGCGGCGAGCGCAGTCATGGCGCGGTTCTGCTCCGATGCATCAACCGTTGCCGTCGAGGCGGCGAATCGCCTCGGCGTTCCAATGCAGCTGCACGCGCGCACCCGGCTCGGGGACCACGCCATCGGCGGGCACGTCCACGGCGAGCTGCAGCGACTGGAGCTCGACACGCAGGCGCACGAAGGCGCCGAAGTACTGGCGGTCGGCCACGGTGCCGCTGGCGCGCGCGCCCGCTTCGCTGCCCAGACGGATGCGCTCCGGCCGCAGCAGCGCGCAGGCCGCGCCGTCGGCGTAGCGGCGCGCTGCGTCGCCCTCGAGCAAATTTGCCGCGCCGACGAATTCGGCGACGAAGCGCGTCGCGGGCGACTCGTAGATCTCGCGCGGCGTGCCGACCTGCTCCAGGCGGCCGCGGTTCATGACGCCGACGCGGTCGCTCATCGACAGCGCTTCGTGCTGGTCGTGCGTGACGAAGATGAAGGTGATCGCCAGCCGGCGCTGCAGCGCCTTCAGCTCGGCCTGCATCTGCTCGCGCAGCTTGAGGTCGAGCGCCCCCAGCGGCTCATCCAGCAGCAGCACGCGCGGCTCGTTGATCAGCGCGCGCGCCAGCGCCACGCGCTGGCGCTGCCCGCCGGAGAGCTCGCTTGGGCGCCGCCCGCCCACGCCGGGCAGCCGCACCAGCTCGAGCATGGCGGCGGCGCGGCGCGCGCGTTCCGCGCGCGGCACGCCGCGCACCATCAGGCCGTAGGCCACGTTTTCGCGCACGTTCATGTGCGGGAACAGCGCGTAGTCCTGGAACACCGTATTCACCGGCCGCGCATAGGGCGGCGCGTCGGTCAGGTCGCGGCCCTCGATCAGCACCCGTCCCGCGGTCGGCAGCGCAAAACCGCCGATCATGCGCAGGCAGGTGGTCTTGCCCGAACCCGAAGGGCCGAGCAGGGTGAAGAACTCGCCCTCGGCGATCGCGAGCTCGACGCCGTCAACGGCCTTTACGGCGCCGTACTCGCAATACACCCGCTCCAGCGCGACGGCGTGAGTCATGAGCGTGCGCCGGCGCCCGCCGGCCGCGCAGGCGCCGGGCGCCCGGCTTTCAGGCGCCGGCTAGCGACCGCCCAGGATCGCGATGTAGTCGCTCACCCAGCGGTAATACGGTATGCAGGCCTCGCCGTGCGAGGCGCACTTGGCGGTCGGGGTGCGCCAGAACCTGATCTTCTCGAAGCTGCCGAGGCCGCGCGCCTCGCAACCCTTGTCGCCGAGCAGCGCGTTGCCCTTGCAGGCATCCAGCACCACCGGCACCGAGCCGAACCACGCGGACAGGTCGCCTTGCAGCTTCTTGTTGAGCGAGTGTTCCAGCCACATATAGGCGCAGTTGGGGTGCTTCGCCTCCACGTGCATCATGGTCGTGTCGGCCCACCCGGTCGCGCCCTCGACAGGCACCACGGTGGCGATCGGCCTCTTTTTCGACGCCAGGATGTTGGCCTGGAACTGCCAGGAGCCCGACACCACCACCCCCTCGTTGGTGAAGTCGTCGATCTGCACGAACGCGTCGTGCCAGTA
>JAABQT010000167.1 GCA_011391295.1 Betaproteobacteria bacterium | reverse complement strand
GGAGCGCGGTTCCGCGGCGGGCGAAGGTCGCGGCAATCGCACCAGCAAGCGTTGCCGGATCCAGGATCCCCTCCCGCGCCAGCGCACGCAGATCGAAGTAATCCTTCATGCGGGTGTTGGCCATGCCGATGCTGACGATCGCCTCGAACTTCTCGGCTGCCACAGTCGCGCGCGGATACGCGCGCAGCCGCGGCGCAGGCTGATCCGCCAGCAGGACCGGGTAGTCGATCTCCTCCGGTCCGGGCGTAACCGCGTCACCGTACCCGACATCGAGTTGTACCGTCGATCGGGCCCTGCCGAGCAGGCCAACCAGCCTCACGCGCAGGCCGCCGTAGCGGGTGTCCTCGCGTATTTCTTCGATGCCGATCGAACTCGCATGGAACACCATGCCGTCGCCCGCCTGAATATTGCAGATGGTGCGCACGGCATCGCCAAGCATGGCGGCATCTTTCGGCCCGAGGCCCAGAAGATCCGCGTCGCGGGTCGGGCGGTGCGTCGCCTGGAACCAGAGATCGAACAGCAGCGCGCCCTTGAGCCAGAACTTCTCGCGCAGATCGGAGATCGACAACCGGTAAAGAAAGCGCTCCACCGCGTATCGCGTCAGCGTCAGGTTGAAATCCTCGCCCTGCTCCTTCGCCCGCGCGAGCAGCCGCGCGTGCACGGAGGCGACGAGGCCTGCGTTCACGCCACCGCCTCGAGGTAAGGCCGCATCACGTTCGACACGCGGTTCAGCCTGGCGTAGCTCCACAGCTCGTCGGCGCTCGCCTTCTTCGCGCGGCGCGCCTCGCGCAGCGCCTCCAGCGCCACGTCGAGCCCGATCTTGTTGCGGAACTTGAAGCAGTCCGCCACCGTCTTCGCCACGCCCGTTACGCGCAGGGCAGTGCCGTCGACGCGGTGTGTCTCGACGCCGGCCGAGAGCGATGCGGCGGAGAACCGCAGCGTGCGCAGCGGCGGATAGTCGAGCCGCGGCGGATGCGCCTTGTTGCCGATGGCGATCCAGACCTCGAATGGCGCCTGCGTCGTCAGGTCGTGAAAACGCAGCGCGGTGAGCAGGCAGAACAGCACGCCCGGGGCGCGCTTGGCGACCGCCACCAGCGCGCCGTGCTCCGAGCTCTGATGGCCCGGCGCCGCGTAAAGCCCTCTGGCGACGCGCATGAGCTCGCCGGCGGCGACCATGCGCGAAAGCTGGGTGCGTGTCGCGCCCGCCGAGACCAAGTCGCGGGAGCGGACGGTGCCGGAGCGGCGGACGAGCGACTGGACTTTGCGGGGGCGGGATACCATGGCGGCATTGTTACATAGTTGCGGTACTTATGGACAAGTACCGAGCTTATGGAACAGCACCCGGCCGCGGTGTTGACTGATCATCTCCTGACCGGCGGGCTCGATACCGCCGCCGGCTGCGCGCCTGCACCCGCGACCACCCGCTCGATCTCGACCGCCAGCGCCACGGCATCGTTGCTGAAGTAATGCGTGTGGCCACCGGCGCCGAGGCAGAATTCCGTGCGATCGCCGGCGCGCTGCGCCTCCACCCTGCCATCGGGGCCGACCCCGGCGACGCCGAACCGCGCAGCGTCCTTGTCCGGCGTCCAGAGGAAGCGTCCCACGTAGTCTCCCGAGCGGCAGGCATTGACCCATTCGGTCGCGCCGAGATCGGCGGCCGCCGGCGCGGCATCGGCGAAGCCTGCTTCGCGCGAGCCCATCCATCGATACAGGAGCGGAAAGCGCTCCGCGTACAGGTCGCGCAGCGGCGAGCCCACGGTGACGAGCGCGACCGGCAGCGCGCCGACGATGCCCTGCAAACGGCCCTGCGCATGCAGGTAGCGCAGCAGGTCGGCGCTGATCACGGTGCCCTGGCTGTGCGCAATGATCACGATGCGCGCGTAGCGCGAGTCGCGCAGGTAGGCCAGCAACGAGGCATAGCGCGAGTAGATGCGCGCCCGGGGCGGCTGCCGGTTGGGCGGATCGCCGAAGTAGTTGTCGATGTCCAGCACCGCGTCGATGGCGACGCGCAGCCGGCCAAAGGTCTGCGTGAAGCGGGACCCGAGCGCGGCGATCGTCAGCGCGCCTCCCGCGAGCCATTTGCCCGCGGCGATCAGGGTTTCGCCTTCGAACGCCTCCAGGAGGCCCGCAAGCCAGGCAACAAGGTCTCCCCCGACCCCCATCGTGAAAGCAAACTGCCGGAGGACGAACGCCAGGTAGAAGACGCTGCCGGCGAGAGCCCCGAGGGGCACCAGCGACTTGAACGCCGTTCCCAGCAACCGGCCGCCCTTGCCCAGCCAGTTCCCCAGGCGCTGCGCCCACTCGGTCGCAACTTTCCTTACGCCCTTCGCGTCGACGTTCGTGGTTGGCGAAATCTCCTCCATCAACGAGGGCAGCAGCACCAGCAGGATTGCCGCGACGATCAGCCCGAAGGCAAGCACCAGAGGCGTGAAGAACCCGCCGAGGGTCTGCACGCGATCCTCGAGGAAGATCTCGACCGAGCGGTAGGTGCCGCGGAAAACGATCGGCTGGTAGAGCAGATCCTTCGGGACCGCGGCGCCCGCGACGAAGCTGATCACCGACCACAGCACGAGACTTAGCACGGCAAAGAGACCGCTCGAACCGATGAGGGCGAGCCGCGCCGTGTGCAGCGACGCCCGGGCGGCCCTGTCGCAGCCGCGGCCCAGCCACCATCCCAGCGACAGGGCGGCGACCTGGACCGCGACGAAGACCGCCCACACCAGCAACACGGCCGCGAGCAGCCATTCGCCCGCGTTGAGGGAAGCGGTGATCATCCATTCGCCTTGCGTGCTCACGCTCGGCAACAGCAGCTTGCCGTAGACGCAAAGCATGACGGCGCTTGCCAGCACCACCAGGTGGCCGAGCAGGCGCACGCCCAGCGTGGCGCCGGAATAGCGCTCTACGAGATACCAGCCGAGCAGCGCGACAGCCAACGCACTGGCCCCGAAGTACAGCCTCGGCACCCAATGCTCGGCGCTCAGCACGAAAACCGCCGTCGCCAGGCTCACTAGCGCCACCGCCAGCAGCAGAAGCAATTTCGCCCATCGCGCAGGCCCCGGCGCCCCGCGCAACCAGGCGAGCGCGGACAGCGCCACCAGCACGAGCGAGCCGAGCCCGAACGCCGCTGCAATGAGTTGACCGCGCAGCTCGGGGGCGACCAGGGCCGCCGCGCCGAATACGACCATCAGGAGCATGGCGAGCTGGAGCAGCGCGGTCGGCCCCTTCATCAGCCACGCCATCCAGGCGTGAAGCCGCTGCAGCACACGCCACGCCCTCCCCCCGTGCGCACTGAGCGCCACCTGGTCGACCACGTCGGCCGCAAGCGTGCTCAGATGGAAGAACAACTGGTACAGCGACGAGAGTGCGCGCAGGCCGCCCGTGCCGAGGCGCGACAGATCGGCCCAGTACATTTCGTAGAGATCGAGCGAGCGCTCATCGGCCCGGCGGCGGAGCGTGACGCGCGTGGACTCGTAGAGCGCATCGCCTTCGGGCAGCACCAGCCGGCCCAGCAGGTAGTCGTTCAAAGCGACGCCGAGATCCTGCGGCTGCGGTGCACGCCGCTTCGGCTCTTGCGATTCCACTCCCGCGGACGCCGGCTGCTGGGCCTGATAGAAGCCGCTCGGCGTCCCCGGCCGCAGCCGCGCGGCTTCCGGCTTTCGCGCCTCGCCCGTGGGCTGCGCCGGCGGCGATGGTTCCTGCGGGGAACCGCCTCCCGGTGCGAGCTTTTCGACCGGCACCAGAACCTCATGCATCTCGCCCTGCACGTAGGGCGGCGCGCCATCCCCGCCTTGACACAACAGCCGCGCGACTTCCCGCACCGTCTGGCCGGGACGCTGGTCGGCGATGCCGTGAACCACGACGACGGCGACGCGGTCAGTCGTGCTCATCGACGGATTCCTTGAACGCGGCGCTCATGCGCCCTCCCAGAGGGCGCGCAGCGGGACGGCGAACAGCGAGTCCCCGAACGGCAAGCTCATCATGCCGTCATAGAGCACGACTCCGCAGGCGAAGCGCCGGTCGGCGGCGTCCTTGAGTTTGCGCAAGCCGCGGAAGTCGGCCGCCGTCACCGTGGCCGCGGCCTTGACCTCTATCCCCGCGACCCAGCGTGCGCCTTGCTCGATGACCATATCCACCTCGAAGCCGTCTCGATCGCGAAAGTGATGGAACGCAAGCGGCTGTTCGTGCCAACTCGCCTGCCGCCGCAGCTCCTGGAACACGAACGTCTCGAGTAGCTGTCCCAGCAGCGCGCGGTCCGCCTTGAGCGTCGCCGCATCGGCCCCGAGCAGCGCGCAGGCGAGGCCCGTATCCCCGAGATGCAGCTTGGGCGTCTTGACGAGCCGGCTGAGCCGGTTGGTGTGCCAGGGGGGCAGTTCCTCGAGCAGAAACACGCGCGCGAGCAGAGTGAGGTAATCGC
>JAABQT010000166.1 GCA_011391295.1 Betaproteobacteria bacterium | reverse complement strand
GGCGCGGTCTATGGGCGCGTGCGGGCGATGCTGGACGAGAACGGCCGCGCGGTGGAGAGCGCGGGCCCGTCGATCCCGGTGGAGATCCAGGGCCTGTCCGATGTGCCGAACGCGGGCGAAGAGATGACGACGCTTGCCGACGAGCGCAAGGCGCGCGATATCGCCGCGTTCCGGCACGGCAAGTACCGCGACGTGAAGCTGGCCAAGCAGCAGGCGGCCAAGCTGGAGAACCTGTTCAAGCAGATGGGCGAGGGCGGGCAGAAGGTGTTGTCGCTGGTGATCAAGGCCGACGTGCAAGGCTCGCAGGAAGCGCTGGTGCACGCGCTGACGCGGCTGTCCACGGAAGAGGTCAAGATCGGCGTGGTGCACGCCGGGGTCGGCGGCATCACGGAGTCGGACGTCAACCTGGCGATGGCGGCGCGCGCGGTGATCATCGGCTTCAATACACGCGCCGACGCGACCGCGCGCAAGCTGATCGAGAGCTCGGGCACCGACGTGCGTTACTACAACATCATTTATGAAGCGGTCGACGAGATCAAGGCTGCGATGTCGGGCATGCTGCCTCCGGAGCGCAGGGAGCAGGTGCTTGGCATGGTCGAGGTACGGCAGGTATTTCGCATCTCCAAAGTTGGTGCCGTCGCCGGTTGTTACGTGGTCGATGGGCTGGTCAAGCGCGGCGCCCAGGTCCGTGTGCTGCGCGACAGCGTGGTCGTGCATACCGGCGAAATCGATTCACTCAAGCGCTTCAAGGACGACGCCCGCGAGGTCAAGGCGGGCTTTGAATGCGGCATGTCGCTGAAGAACTTCTCGGACCTCAAGGAAGGCGACCAGTTCGAGGTGTTCGAAGTCCTCGAGGTCGCCAGGACGTTGTGACCGGAATGAGGGTCGCCGGGTGAGCGAGGCGAGGGTCCCCTTGTGAGCGAGGCGAGGGTCCCCTCGTGACCCGGGGCCGGCCACGAAAGGTCGCGGATCAGATCCAGCGCGAGCTTTCGGAAGTCATCAGGCGCGAATTGCAGGATCCGCGGCTCGCACTGGTCACCATCACGGCCGTCGACGCGGCGCCCGACCTGTCGCATGCCGTCGTGTACTTCACCTGCCTTGAGCGCGCGCAGGCAGAAGCGGCCGAGCAAGCCCTGGGCAGGGCGGCCGGGTTCCTGCGCAGCAGCCTCGCCCGGCGCATCAAGATGTATACGACCCCGCAGCTGCGCTTCAAGTACGACGCATCGGTGGAGCGCGGCGCGCATCTGTCGCAACTGATCGACAGCGTCCGGCCCAAGGACTGATGCGCCGCCGGCTCGATGGCGTCCTCCTGCTCGACAAGCCGGTCGGCATCGGATCGAATGCCGCGCTGCAGGCGGTGAAGCGCCTGTATCGGGCCGCGAAAGCGGGCCATGCGGGCACCCTGGACCCGCTCGCCTCGGGCCTGCTGCCGGTGCTGTTCGGCGAAGCCACCAAGTTTTCACAGATGGTGCTCGAGGCCGACAAGGAATACCTGGCCCAGGCGCTCCTGGGCGTCACCACCACCACGGGTGACGCCGAAGGGCAGGTGCTCGAGCACCGCCCGGTGCAGGTCGACTTCGCCTGCATTGAGCCCGCGCTCGCGGCGTTTCGCGGCGAGATCGAGCAGGTTCCGCCCATGTTCTCGGCGCTCAAGCACGAGGGCCGGCCGCTGTACGCGCTGGCACGCAAGGGACAGACCATCGTGCGCGCCCCTCGCCGGGTGCGGATCCACGAGTTGGTGCTGCTGCGCTTCGAGGGCGAAACCCTTGAGTTGCGCGTCCGCTGCAGCAAAGGCACGTACGTGCGCACGCTCGTCGAGGACATCGGCCGGGCCCTGGGCCCGGGCGCCCATCTGAGCGGCCTGCGCCGGACCGCGGCGAGCGGGTTCCGCCTGCAAGACGCGGTCACTTTGGACCAACTGCAGGGGGCCGACGCGGCGCGCCGCGATCGATGGCTCCTGCCCACCGAGCGGCTGCTGGATGGCTTGCCGCGCGTCGACCTGCCCGCGCTGATGGCGGACCGCTTCGAGCAGGGGCAGGTGATCAGGCTGTCGCAGGGGGTCGCCGGGCGCTGCAGCGTGTACCGGGAGCGCGGCGCCCTGCTGGGTGTCGGCGAGGCCGCCGCCAGCGGGGATCTGCGCCCGCGCAGGCTGATCGCAAAACCGCGGGAAACGTCGCAAGCGGCTGAATAACATAAAAAAACTTGTGGTCCGGCAAAACCCTCGGCTAAAATGGCGCCTTACCCAAGGAGAAAGCATGGCATTGCAGGTTGCGCAGAAAGCGCAGGTCGTCAAGCAGTACCAGCGTTCCGGCACAGACACCGGCTCGTCTGAAGTGCAAGTCGCTCTGCTCACCGAGCGCATCAACAGCCTGGCCGGCCACTTCAAGTCGCACGTCAAGGACTTCCACTCGCGCCGCGGGCTGCTCAAGATGGTGTCGCAGCGCCGCAAGCTGCTCGACTACCTGAGGCGCACGGACGCGGACATGTACCGCTCGATCATCGAGCGGCTCAGTCTGCGCAAGTAATTCCCGCTGATGCCGCGGCAACGCACGCTCGTCGCTCGATGAGCGTTTTTCAATTGCGTCTACCGACCGAGGAAATCCTTTGAATCCGATCAAGAAAACCTTCACCCTGGGTGACCAGCAGGTCACCTTCGAAACCGGCGAGATCGCCCGGCAGGCGCACGGCGCCGTAGTCTGCACCATCGACGACACCGTGGTGCTGGCCACCGTGGTGGGCGCCAAGGAACCGAAGGCGGGCCAGGACTGGTTCCCGCTGACGGTGGACTATTCCGAGAGAACGTATGCCGCGGGCAAGATTCCCGGCGGCTTCTTCAAGCGCGAGGGACGTCCTTCGGAGAAGGAAATCCTGACCTCGCGGCTGATCGACCGACCTATCCGTCCATTGTTTCCGGACGGGTTCTTCAATGAGGTGCAGGTGGTGGCCCAGGTGCTGTCGCTGAACCCGGAAGTGGATTCCGACATCCCCGCGATGCTGGCGGTGTCGGCGGCGCTGACCCTCTCTGGCATCCCCTTCAACGGCCCGATCGGCGCCTGCCGCGTCGGCTATGTCGACGGTCAGTACGTGCTCAATCCGTCGGCGACCCAGCTCAAGGAATCAAAACTCAACCTGGTCGTCGCCGGCACCGAGCAGGGCGTGCTGATGGTCGAGTCGGAAGCGAAGGAGCTGGCCGAGGATGTGATGCTCGGTGGCGTGATGTTCGGGCACGAGAAGATGCAGGCTGCGATCCAGGCGATCGACGAATTGGCCGAGGCTGCAGGAAAACCCGCCTGGGACTGGCAGCCGCCGGCGAAGAATGAAGCCCTGATCGGGCGTGTAGAGGCGCTGGCGGAAACTGATCTGCGCGCCGCGTTCGACATGAAGCAGAAGCAGGCGCGCAACACGCGCTTGAACGAGATCCGCAAGGCGACGGTGGCCAGGCTGGAAGACGAAGGCAAGGCTGCCGGGCTCCCGCTGGCGCCGAACGCCGCCAAGGATGCGTTCTTCAACCTGGAATCGAAAATCGTCCGTACCCAGATCCTGGACGGCGAACCGCGCATCGACGGCCGAGACACGCGTACCGTGCGCCCGATCAGCGTGCGCGTCGGCGTCTTGCCGCGTACCCATGGCTCGGCGCTGTTCACGCGGGGTGAGACCCAGGCGCTGGTCAGCGTGACCCTGGGCACCGGGCGCGACGAACAGATCATCGATGCGCTGGCCGGCGAGTACCGCGAGCGTTTCATGTTCCACTACAACATGCCGCCGTACGCCACCGGCGAAACCGGCCGCTTCGGCTTCACCAAGCGCCGCGAGATCGGCCATGGACGGCTGGCCAAGCGGTCTTTGGTGGCCATGCTGCCGTCGGCCGAGGATTTCGGCTATTCGCTGCGCGTGGTGTCCGAAATTACCGAGTCCAACGGCTCCTCGTCGATGGCCTCGGTCTGCGGCGGCAGCATGGCGCTGATGGATGCGGGCGTGCCGATCAAGGCGCACGTGGCGGGCATCGCCATGGGCCTGATCAAGGAAGGCGCCCGCTTCGCGGTGCTCTCGGACATTCTGGGCGACGAGGACCATCTCGGCGACATGGATTTCAAGGTGGCGGGCACCGAGACCGGGATCACGGCGCTGCAGATGGACCTCAAGATCGAGTCCATCACGCAGGGCATCATGAAGATTGCGCTCGACCAGGCGCGCGATGCGCGCCTGCAGATCCTGCAGATCATGAAGCAGGCGATCGAAGGCTCGCGCACGGAACTGTCGAGCTTTGCGCCACGCATCATCAAGATCAAGATCAACCCGGACAAGATCCGCGACGTGATCGGCAAGGGTGGCGTGGTGATCCGCGGCATCCAGGAGGAAACCGGCACCACCATCGAGATCGAGGACGACGGCACCATCTCCATCGCCTGCGTGGTCGCCGAAGGCG
>JAABQT010000165.1 GCA_011391295.1 Betaproteobacteria bacterium | reverse complement strand
GGAGGTCGAGGTCGATCCCGCAGTGCTGTGCATCGCGGACGATTCCGGCCCGATCGGCCTCGGCGGCATCATGGGCGGCGAATCGACCAAGGCCGAGACGACCACGCGCAATCTGTTCCTCGAATCGGCGTTCTTCCACCCCGAGGCCGTTGCGGGGCGCGCGCGGCGCTACAATTTTTCGAGCGATGCCGCGCACCGCTTCGAGCGCGGCGTGGATTTCGCCAACAACGTCCAGGGCATCGAGCGGGCCACGCAGCTGATCCTGGAAATCTGCGGCGGCGCGCCCGGGCCGACCGCGGACCTGGTCGCGCGCCTGCCGAAGAGAACACCGGTGCGCATGCGTGTGGCGCGGGCGCAGAAGGTGATCGGCGTCCCAGTCGCGCACAAGGAGGTCGGCAGCATATTCAGGCGCCTGGGCTTGCCGTTCAAGCGCCAGTCCGGGAGCTTCACGGTCACGCCGCCCTCCCACCGCTTCGACCTCGCGATTGAGGAAGACCTGATCGAGGAAGTGGCGCGCGTGCATGGTTTCGAGCGCATCCCGGCGCGTCCGCCTCGGGCCTCGGCCGTGATGGCGACGGCGCCCGAAGGGCTGCGCCCGCTGCATGCGCTGCGCGAGCGTCTCGCGGCCTGCGACTTCCAGGAAGTGATCACCTTCAGTTTCGTCGAGCCGCAATGGGAGGCAGACCTCGCCGGCGAACCGAACCCCATCCGGCTGCTCAACCCCATCGCCAGCCAGTTGTCAGTGATGCGCAGCTCGCTGCTGGGCGGGCTGTTGGCCAATGTCCGTTACAACCTCGCGCGCAAGCTCTCCCGCATCCGCGTGTTCGAAGTCGGTCGCGTATTCCAGCGCGACCCCGGAACGGCGGACGGGCCGGTCCAGGTCGCCGGGCTGCGCCAGCCCATGCGCATCGCCGCCGTCGCCTGCGGGCCGGCGCTCGAGGAGCAGTGGGGCGCAAGCGCCAGGGCCGTGGACCTGTATGACCTCAAATCGGACGTCGAGGCCCTGCTGGCGCCTCGCGCTACGCGTTATGAAGTGGCCGCTCACCCGGCATTCCACCCCGGGCGCTCTGCCCGCATCCTGGTGGACGCGACGGAGGCTGGTTGGATCGGAGAGTTGCATCCCCGTTGGATGAAAAAATACGAGCTGACTCAAGGAGTTGTCTGCTTTGAGGTTGATGCCATGGTGGCGCAGGATGGGGCTCTGCCGCAGCCTCGGGTCCCGTCCCGCTTTCCGCCCCTCACCCGGGACATCGCCCTGCTCGTGGACGCGAACATCGCGGTACAGGGGTTATTGGATGCGATCGGCAGCGAAAAGCCGGCCATCGTGGTGGAGGTCGGATTGTTCGATCTCTACCAGGGTTCGAGCATTCCTAAAGGGAAGAAAAGCGTTGCTTTCCGGGTAGTTATGCAACATACTGAACGAACCCTCACGGATGCGGAGGCCGATGCGGCGCGGGATGCGCTGGTCGCGCTGTGGGGCCGTCGTTTCGGTGCGACACTCCGTACATAAATAAAGAAATCAGGGAGTTGTGATGACTTTGACCAAGGCCGAACTGGCCGACCTGCTGTTCGAGAAGGTCGGACTGAACAAGCGCGAGGCCAAGGACATGGTGGAAGCGTTCTTCGAAGAGATCCGCGGCGCCCTGGAGCGTGGCGAGAGCGTGAAGCTCTCCGGCTTCGGCAACTTCCAGTTGCGCGACAAGCCGCAGCGACCCGGCCGCAACCCCAAGACCGGCGAAGAGATCCCGATCAGTGCCCGCCGCGTAGTCACCTTCCATGCCAGCCAGAAGCTAAAGGCAATGGTGGAAAAGGCGCGCCATGGAAAGCCGCAGCCCCAGCAAGAAAGCTGAGCTGCCGCCGATCCCGGCGAAGCGCTACTTCACCATCGGTGAAGTAAGCGAGCTGTGCGGCGTCAAGCCGCACGTGCTGCGCTACTGGGAGCAGGAGTTCACGCAGTTGAAGCCGGTCAAGCGCCGCGGCAACCGGCGCTATTACCAGCACCACGAAGTATTGCTGATCCGGCGCATCCGGGAATTGCTGTACGAGGACGGCTTCACCATCAGCGGGGCGCGCAATCGCCTCGACAATTCCCTCAGTGCCGACGAGCGCAGCGAGGCCTCGACGCGGGCCGAGCCGCGCGACGCGTCCGGCGCGGGCGCCGATCTGTCCGCGATCAAAAGAGAGCTGCGTGCGCTGCTGGAAACGCTGCGCCCCTGATAACATCCGGGGTCTCGGGGCGTAGCGCAGCCTGGTAGCGTACCTGCCTGGGGGGCAGGTGGTCGCGAGTTCAAATCTCGCCGCCCCGACCAAGACCTGAAGAGCGTGGGCGCGCGCCGGGACTACCGGCGCGCGCCGAACTTCCTCGTCCAGTACGCTGCAATGGCGATCAACCCGACGAGCGGCGTCTTTGCCGGGGAAGGCGTGCCGCCGCGGCTTGACGCGCGTGGCTGAGCGCCCAAGGCGTGGTTGATCTCGACGAGGCCGCCGGGCAGCGCTTCCGCCCCGAAAGTCGCGGGATCCACGTCTCGTTTGCGCATGGCTCGCCTGGGCAGCCAAGTCATGTCAGGCGGCGTGACGCGAACCGTCAAGCGCACTCGCTCCGGATTGCCGGTGGCTGAGCGGACTTGGCAACAGTGCGCGTGAATCGGCGGGCAGCTGCGGCTCGAATTCCGACAGTTTCAGGCTGGCGAAGTAGAAGTACCTTTCCAGCTCGAGGATTTCAGGAGGCAGCGCCATGCCGGCGGCCCTGAGGTCCAGGCATTGGAGATGCACCGCATGGTAGGAGCGCAGCACATCCTTGGGCCGGAACAGGGCCGCCGGATGCTGGTTCTCGTCGAATGGCGCCCAGCCTGCGTCGACGCGCTGCATGCGGGCGACGCGTTCCGCGGGCCATGCTGCAAGATAGTCGCGCACCGCCTGCACGACTTCGAGCGCTTCGCGGGCCCCTGCCAGAAGGCATAGGCGCCGATCCGTTTCAGCCAGTGGATCGAGAATGTGCGTCGGATTTTCCACCGCGTTCTCCCTGTGTGCACGGCACGGCCTGCGAAATCATTCAACTCCAGATTCGCGCGGTGTGTTGTAAACGTGTGCAATGCGGCGGCGCGCCAATTTCTGTTAGAGTTTTGCGCACCCCGGGGCGAATGGAGATCGCGGCACACATGTTGGGCCTGCAGGACAAGGTTGTGCTGGTCACCGGCGCCGGCGGCGGCATCGGACGCGATTTTGCGCTGCTGTTCGCGGCGCACGGTGCCAAGGTGGTGGTGAACGACCTCGGCACCTCGGTCGCGGGCGAGGGCGCGAGCGCGGGTCCGGCGCAACAGGTGGCCGAGGAGATCAAGGCCAAAGGCGGGCAGGCGGTCGCCAGCACCGACAGCGTCGCCGATTGGGAGGCGGCCAACCGCATCATCCAGACGGCGATCGACGCATTCGGGCGCATCGACTGCGTGGTGAACAACGCCGGCATCCTGCGCGACCGCTTTTTCTTCAACATGTCGGTCGAGGAGTGGCGGGCGGTGATCGACGTGCACCTGAACGGCACGTTCTACGTGTCGCGCGCCGCGGCGCCCTACTTCAAGAGCCAGAACTCGGGCTGCTACGTGAACATGACCTCCACCTCGGGTTTGATCGGCAATCTTGGCCAGGCCAACTACTCGGCAGCGAAGCTCGGCATCGCCGGCCTGTCCAAGTCCATTGCCTTGGACATGGCGAAATTCAAGGTGCGCTCGAACTGCATCGCGCCCTTCGCCTGGAGCCGCATGATCGGCTCGATTCCCACCGAGACCCCGGAGCAGAAGGCGCGCGTGGAGAAAATGAAAGTGATGGAGACGGCGAAGATCGCGCCGCTCGCGGTGTTCTTGGCGAGCGACGCGGCGCAGGACGTATCCGGCCAGATCTTCGCGGTGCGCGCCAACGAGCTGTTCCTCATGTCGCAGAGCCGGCCCCTGCGCTCGGTGCACCGGGCGGGCGGCTGGACGCCGCAGGAGATCGCCGAACACGGCATGCCGGCGCTGCGCCAGAGCTTCTTCCCACTCGACCGCACCCAGGACGTGTTCACATGGGATCCCCTGTAGCCGACCGGAGCCACGCCGAGCTGCGCGAGGGCGTGCGCGCCCTGTGCCTGCAGTTCGATTCCGCCTACTGGCAGAAGGTGGACGAGGCGCGCGCCTATCCGGAAGCCTTCGTCGACGCGCTGACCCAGGCGGGCTGGATGGCGGCGCTGATCCCCGAGGAATACGGCGGTTCCGGCCTGTCGCTCACCGAGGCCACGGTGATCATGGAGGAGGTGTCGCGCTCGGGCGGCAATCCCGGCTGCTGCCACGGGCAGATGTACAACATGAATACGCTGCTCAGGAACGGCTCGGAAGCGCAGAAGAAGAAGTTCCTGCCGAAGATCGCCTCGGGCGAATTGCGCATGCAGGCGATGGGCGTGACCGAACCGACCGCCGGCACCGACACGAC
>JAABQT010000164.1 GCA_011391295.1 Betaproteobacteria bacterium | reverse complement strand
TAGTAGTAAGCGGTGATGAACTTCGCGAAGGCGTCCGCCCCCGGGAAGTCGACCAGGCCGCCCAGCAGGGTCACTTTGGAGAACGGCACGCGCAGCCCGTCGGTGCCGCCGGTGATCCAGAAAAACTTGTAGGCGAGCGTCCACAGCACCTGCGAGAGCGCGAGCGTGAGGATGGCGAAGAAGATCCGCGTGTGGCGCACGCACACCACCCCGAGCAGCGCCGCCAGCAAGGCCGAGAATGCGATGCCGCCGAGAATGAACAGTTCCATCGACGTGACGCCGAGATAGCGCATCATCAGCGCCACCGCGTAGGCGCCCGCGCCGAAGAAGGCGGAATGCCCGAACGACAGCAGCCCGGTGTAGCCGAGCAGCAGATTGAATCCGAGCGCGGCGATCGCCAGCGTCAGGCCATAGGTGAGGAGTTGCGTCTGATAGGTGCCCGCAACGACGGGAACGACGAGCAACGCGGCGAGCACCGCCGCGGCGGCCGCGGCCCGCCGGACTAGCGAAGGCGCTTGCAGCGCGCTCACGCCTTCTTCCCGAACAGGCCGGTCGGCATGATCAGCAGCACGATCGCGGCAATCAGGTAAAGCGCAGCGAGCTCGATTTCTTCCCAGAACTGGATGGTGATCGTCCTGAGTGCGCTCACGATCAGCGCGCCGACCAGAGCGCCCTCGAGGCTGCCCAGGCCGCCGATCACGACCACAACGAAGGAAAGCACGATCACTTCCACCCCCATGCCGAGCACCGCGGCCTGGCTCGGCACGACGATGGCCCCGGCGAGACCGGCCATGAAGCAGCCCAGGCCGAAAGCGAGGGAGTAGATCCGCCCGACGTCGATGCCGAGCGCCGCGGCCATGCGCCGATCCTGCGCAGTGGCGCGCAGCAGGACGCCGAAACGGGTGCGGTACACGAACGCCCACAGGCCGAGCGCCGCGACGATTCCGACTCCGATCATCGCCACGTTGTAGACCGGGTAGGGCAGCCCCCCGATCTGAAACAGCCCGAGGGAGTCCACCAGCACGTTCGCGGTACGCGGGGCCCCGCCCCATACCAGCCGGATGGCGTCCTCGAGGACCAGCAGCAGGCCGAAGGTCACCAGCAGCTGATACTCCTCCGGCCGCCGGTAGAACCGCCGGATCAAGGTGGGCTCGATCGCCAGCCCGATGACGGCGACCGCGATCGCCCCGAGCGGCAGGAAGATGAACAGCGCGGCCGGCGGGATTACGGACGACGCCGCGGCCACCGCCCAGGCGGTGACGTAGGCGCCGAGCGCGTAGAAGCTGCCGTGCGCCATGTTGACGATCCCCATCACGCCGAAGATCAGGCTCAGCCCGGCGGCGATGAGGAACAGCACCGCGGCGTAGAAAAGCGAATTCAGGACCTGGATGACGAGGATTTCCATGGCTTTTCTTGTTGCGCGCGCGCACCACCGGAGCGGCCCGGCCCGCGACTGCCAGGGCCACCCCGGATGCGCGCCCGGAAGGGCGCTACCGCGTCACGCCCTGGCTTGCGGCCAGGTCTTCTTGATCCAGTCGGCTGCCGCCGTGGACTCGTTGTGCCCCTGGCCGGGTTTCGGCCAGTTCGGCGGCGCAGTGATGCTCCGGATCGGAATCGTCACGATGCTGCTCGAGTCCCACACCGGGAAATCGTATCCCGGCAGGTTCTTGCTCAGACCGGTGACCGCGTCCTTGTACCCCTGGTGATTGTCCGCGCGGATATACAGGTAACCCGCAGGCGAATCGTATCCCGCGCCCTCGAGCATGGCGATGATCGCGTCGTCGTCGGGCCAGCCGCCGACCAGCTGGTTGGCCTTTTCCACCGCCTGCTTGTAGAGGTTGAGCGCGACATAGGCGCCATCGGACTCGAAACTCGGGTACTCGTTCCAGCGCTTGTGGTAGCGCTCGACGAAGCTCTTGTTGATCGGCCAGCGCTCGGCGGACGGGTAGAGGAAGTGATAGTTCGCGTGCACACCGGCAAGCACGCCCTCGGGGTGATCCTTGCCGATCGCGTGCGGGTAGCCGCCGAAGGCGAGCGTGGTGGCGACCTTCATCTTGTCGAAGAGGCCATAGCGCAGCGCCTGCTTGTAGAACGCGACGTAATCGCCGCCCCACACGCCTGCGACCAGCAGATCGGGTTTGGCCGAGAGGATCTTGGTGATGTGCGAGGTGAAATCCGTGGTGCCCAGCTTGGGCCAGGACTCGGAAACGACCTCGATTCCGGGCAGCAGCTTGCCGAGCGCGAGCACGAAGTGCTCGAACACGTTGCGGCCGTAGCTGTAATCGGGCTGGATCGAGGCAATCCGGCGCACCTTCGGCCAGTGTGTCGCGGCGCCGATGGCGGCAGTGACGCCGTCCGCCGACTGGATGTTGGTCACCCGGAAGGTGTACTTCGGGTTCGGCACCGCCTTGTCGAACAGGAAGTCGGTGCAGCCGTCGTTGAACAGGGTCAGCACCCTCAGCTCCTCGGCCACCGGGCCGAGCGCCGGGGTGTTACCGCTCGAGATCACCCCGGTGAAAAGATCGATCTTCTCCGAGAGCTTCATGCGCCGCAGTTCCTTCACGTTGGAGTCGGTGCCGGCGGCCTCGTCGGCGAAGATCGTCTCGATCTTGCGCTTGCCGAGCAGTCCGCCCTTGGCGTTGATCTCCTCCATGGCGAGGATATGCCCCCGCTGCCCCGGGCCGCCCAGAAGCTCGGCTGCGCCGGTGAGGAACGTGATGTGGCCGACCTTGATCGGCCTGTCGGGGATGCTGCCTTTGGGCTTGGCCGCGGCATGCGCGGTCCCGACCCCCGCAGCGCCGAGACCCGCCACGCCCACGGTGGCGCCGAACTGCTTCAGAAAACCGCGGCGCTCCTGCTGAATCTCATCCTTGTCCATGACTTTCCTCCTCCTGTAGACAGCCGACCCCATTTAACGCCTTCCGCCCCCGCTCCACAAGGCCCCGCCCCTGCTGCGCCCCTCTTCAGATCGGAATCAACGTTCCCACGGCACGATCCTGATCGGCGCGTTCGCCACGTGGTCCTTGAGCACTGAGGCGACTGCCAGCCGGGTGCCGCCGGCGCGCCCGAATTCGAGACGGCACGCGCCCGTGGCGTCGGCGCGCGCCTCGCCTGCACTTGCGACCGCGCCGTCCGGACCGATGAGCAGGTAGTGGCAGACCGGCGCCGGCAGCGTTCCCGCGCCGGTGATCCGCTCGGCGAGCTTCGCCGCGAATGTGCCGCGCACGATCCGCACGTCGCGCCCAAGGCGCTCGAGCCACTCGGTTTCGGTATGAACCTCCGCGCCGTAACCGCGTTGCTCGATCCGTGTCACGTACGCCTTGAGCGGCACGGCGTAGTCGTTGAAGCTGCCGAGGCCCTTCGGATAGGTCGGGTCGCGGAACACGCGGAGCTGCGCCTTCGTCCCGTCCCACCGGTCGAGCAGGTACGGGCCGTTGGTGACCAGCCAATGCCCGTGCGCCGCGTGAAATTCGCGCAGCCGCCGGTAGCGGGCGCGGGCTTCGTCGGCGGAGGCGTAGCGGGCGAGTGCCGGGGGAACGTACGCGCGCTTCTCGAGCTCGCGGGCAAGCTCGCCGAGCCGCCGGACCATCGCGGCGTCTCGCACCGGATCGAACTCCGAAAGCATGAAATTACCGCGGCGGGCTCCCTCCCCGAACAGCGCGAGGAGATGCCAGGGCAACGTGGTCCAGGGCGGTGCCACCGTCGCCGCATCGCCGCCGGATCCGGAGTCCAGGTACACCTCGATCACCGGCACCTCGTAAGTGAGTTTGTCTTCGCCGGAAGCAAGCGTCTCGGTCTCCACCCGCAGGACCCGCACGCCTTTCAGGCGCGAGCGAGCGAGCGCTGTCGCCTGCGCGACAGCCGGATCCGCCGCGGCGCCGGTGCTCCATGCCGCGGCGAAGGCGTAGGCATAGAGCAGGTCCGCTGCAGACATGGAGGTGCCGTCGTGAAAGGCTGAATTGCGCACGCGGTAAACGACGCGCGACGCGGCCGTCTTGCCGCGTTCCACCGGCAGCAGCCGTCCGCTGCCCGGTTCTGGCAGCAAAGCGTCTTCCGGCACCGCGATGGCCGGCCCGCTGTTCTGCGCGAAGATGTTGACGCGGTTCTCGATCCAGCCGCCGCCGTGCGGCGAAGGCAGGAACGCGGGGTCCGCGACCGCCCACCACACCAGGCGGCCGAACGCGCCGCCGAACCCGCCGACCACGGGATTCCACGCGTCGGCGGGCGCCGCCGGCACCGCGGTGGTGAGCCAGCCGTTCCAGGGAAAGTCCCGCAGCTTGACGGTGCGCGGGAAGATCGCCGACGCGATGCCCTGCAGCGCGTCGACACCGACGTTCTCCACCCCTTGCGAATACTCCTTGCCGTAGTACTCGCGCCGCTCGGTATAGCCGAGCACGACGCGCTCGCAGCCGCCCTGCAACTGCGCCACGAGGCCGCGCTCGAGGTTGATGCGCTCCTCGAT